>JBAYZR010000001.1:0-51490 GCA_041672425.1 Pedobacter sp.
CCATACTGGTAGATGGACATAGTGTGGGTACCGCATACTTCCATGAATCTGACCGGTGCGGACAGTCGTTCCGACATGCGGCGGATGTTGTCGGCCATGATTTTCGCCAATTCACGGTCTCGGAACTCCTCTTGAAATTTCATTGCATATCCACAGGTGAAAAAATCTCTCTCATCAATCGCAAGGTTTCCTGGGCGTATTCTTCATCCAGTCGCGAGATGGCAAAACCGGCGTGTACGATAATGTAGTCGCCAACGTTGACCTCTTCAGCCAGCAGCATGACACTGGCTTCCATCTGCACGCCGTCAACCTCGGCCAGTACCGTATCGCCGTCTCTGCTGAGAATCTTCATGGGTACACCAAGACACATATCAGTTTATTCTGACTCCCTTATTTGAAATTGGAGTTGATTGTCGTGCAGCAATGGCCACCTGTCCCAACGCAATACCGCCGTCGTTAACCGGCGACAGACTATGGGTAAATATCTGTAAGCCCAGTGTGGTCAGGCCAGTATATATCATTTCGCTCAGAAGGCGATTCTGAAAAACACCACCGGAGAGGACAACGCGCTTCAGACCTGTTTCTTTGGCAATGCGGACGCAAGCTTGTATGGCTGCCACTGCAACTGTCAGATGAAAGCGACGGGCAATGATGGCTGCCGGGACAGAGGCTGTGATATCGTCCAGAATCGCAGGGAACAGGGGCGCGAAGTCGAGCGTGTCCGTGCTGAGTTGAAACGGATATATTACGGTATCACCCACCGTTGTCTCGGCCAATGCCTCCAGTTCAATGGCAGCTTGCCCGTCATACGACACAGCATGTCGTATATTAAGAAGTGCTGCAACGGCATCGAACAGTCGGCCGCAGCTGGAGGTGAGGGGAGCATTGAGGCCCTTTTCAAGCATGGTTGCGAAGATCTGTTGCTCTGCAGCAGTCAGGTAGCCTGCAACCGGATGATCAATCGAGAAGGCCTTGTTACCGATGGATTGATGAAGATAAGCCAGAGCCATGCGCCAGGGTTCACGCACAGCTGCATCGCCGCCGGGGAGCCGGACGGTGCGGAAATGGCAGTGCCTCTGGAAGCCGTCATAGCCACCGACGAGAAATTCTCCGCCCCAGACGGTACCGTCGCTACCATAGCCTGCGCCGTCTAGGATGATGCCGATCAGTTTGCCGTCCAGACCGTTCTCTGCCATACAGGACGCCATATGGGCGTGGTGATGTTGAACCTTGATAACGGGCAGACCGGATTCCGCTGCATGGATTGACGAGAGGTAGTCGGGATGCAGATCGCAGGCAACAACCCGCGGGCTGATCTCCAGTATGCTTGTCAGATGATTGATTGTATGACGGAATGCGTCGCATATGGCACTATTCTGTAGGTCTCCGATATGTTGGCTGAGGAAGGCCCGATCCACCTTAGCAAGACATACAGCACCCTTCAGTTCTGCACCGACTGCCAGGATAGGCGCTACCTCGAAGGGAAGTTTTACAGCCCGCGGCGCATAACCACGGGCTCGACGATAGAAGAGCGGCTTGTGCTGGAATACGCGCATGACCGAGTCGTCGCTACGAATATGGATGGGGCGGTTGTGGACGAGAAAGAAATCGGCGATACCTCCGAGACGCTTAAGCGCATCATCGTCCTCGAAGGCGACCGGTTCATCGGAAACATTGGCACTGGTCATGACCAATGCCATAAAATTACCCTGTATCAGCAGGTGATGAAGCGGTGTGTATGGAAGCATCAGGCCGAGCCAGCCGTTATTGGGCGCAACCAGCGGTGAAACAGGGCAATCAGGGCTTTTGCGCGCGATGATAATCGGGCTCTCCGGCGCAACCAGCAGCCGTTCCTCTGTTTCATCCAGAAGGGTCAGCAGCCGGGCCGTTGCCAGACTGGCCGCCATGACGGCGAATGGTTTTTCGTCCCGTTTCTTACGCTCCCGCAGTCGCTCTACTGTCTCATGGTTGCAGGCATCCACTGCCAGATGATAACCGCCAATCCCCTTGACTGCCAGGATATGACCGGTTTTGAGAACCTCAACAGCCCTTAACAGCGCCTCATCCTTTTCAGCCAGCAAACCTCCGCCTGCTGCCAGCAGTTGCGCCTGTGGACCGCATTGCTGGCAGGCAATGGGCTGGGCATGGAAGCGCCGATTGTCTGGGGCGTGGTATTCCTCCAGGCAATCGGGGCACATTTGGAAACCGGCCATAGTGGTCTTGGAACGGTCATATGGTATGCCGGTGATGATGCTGTAGCGCGGACCGCAGTTGGCGCAGGTGATAAAAGGGTAGCGGTAGCGCCGGTTGGACGGATCAAAAAGCTCCTGAAGACAATCCGCGCACAGGGCGGAGTCAGGTGCAATCCGGATGTCTGGTTCTCCGCAAGCGCTGGGAAGTATACTGAACGAGCGGTCATCGGATGTAGTAATGTCTTCAAACATAATCGAGCTGATGGAGGCCATAGGCGGCGCATTGCCGGAGATTAGCTGGCCAAAAACCGCCAGTTTTTCATCTGTTCCCTGAACTTCGATCTCCACCCCTGCCGGTGAATTTCTTACCCAGCCGCTCAGCCCGTTCTCATGGGCCAGACGGTAGACAAAGGGGCGGAAGCCGACCCCCTGGACGATGCCGTTAATATTATAGCGTTGTCTGATAAGAGACATGGTCGTGGCAGTACCTGCAATCTCGTAGTTCTGCTCGCAAGGGGACGGCCTCGCCAGTTTGCGGTTATGTGACAGAACATGCGATGTTCAATCTTGTTCCATTCAGTGGCGCATGGCGGGATATGTACCATATGGGCTCATTCTGGTCAAACACACAAGCCTCTTGCATCTGACAATGAATTGAAAGTATCATCCCCACATTATGAAACTGCTTCGGGAGAACATTTTATGAAGACTCGTATATATGACCTGTTAAAGAGCGGAACAACAGGGCAGGAGAGCTGTATATCCGGATGGGTGCGTTCGGTTCGTCTCTCCAAGGGGATCACCTTTATCGTTTTGAACGATGGTTCAAACCTGAACGGCATTCAGGTTGTGGCAGAACAGGGGCTCGCAAACTTCGATGAGATCTGCCACCTTGGCACTGGCAGCGCTCTGCAGGTGGAGGGAATTTTGGTACAGTCTCCAACGAGCGGCCAGGAAAGAGAGATACAGTCCAAATCTGTCAATATTGTCGGCCTGGCCGATGAAACCTATGCCTTGCAAAAGAAACGTCACAGTTTTGAATACTTGCGTACCATTGCCCACCTGCGGCCTCGCAGTAACACCTTTGGCGCGGTCTTCCGCCTGCGTTCGCGTCTGGCACAGGCCATTCACCGCTTTTTCTCCGAGAAAAACTTCCTGTATGTGCATACACCCATCATCACTGCCAGCGACTGCGAGGGCGCCGGAGAATTGTTCCGCGTCAGCACTCTGGATGCAGCTGCTCCTCCCATGCTGGACGGCCAGCCCGATTTCAACCAGGATTTCTTCGGTCAAAAGACCGGCCTGACCGTCAGTGGCCAGCTGGAAGGGGAGCTGTTTGCCATGGCATTTTCAGACATCTACACCTTTGGCCCCACCTTCCGGGCTGAGAATTCCAACACCGCACGCCATGCTTCGGAGTTTTGGATGATCGAACCGGAGATGGCCTTTGCCGATCTGGCCGACGATGCGGCACTGGCAGAAGAATTCATACGCTACCTTTGCCGTTTTGCCCTTGAGGAATGTAGTGAGGATATGGCTTTCTTTGACAAGCATATCGAGAACGGGCTGCAGGAACGCATCCGGCGAGTTGCCGAGGCCGACTTTGCTCGCATGGATTATGCCGATGCAATTGACCGCCTGCAACGCTCAGGCGTAACATTCTCCTACCCGGTGGAATGGGGACTGGATCTACAGACCGAACACGAACGCTACATCACCGAACAGATCGTAGGCGGTCCGGTCTTTATCCTGAACTATCCGCGAGACATCAAGGCATTTTACATGCGCCAGAACGATGATGGCCGCACCGTGGCGGCCCTGGACCTGCTGGTACCGAAGGTGGGGGAGATCGTAGGTGGCAGCCAGCGCGAGGAACGCCTCGATCTGCTGGAAGGACGCATGACGGAGATGGGTATTGCAAAAGAGCCGCTCTGGTGGTATCTGGACAGCCGCCGCTGGGGCAGCTGCCCGCACGCCGGTTTTGGTCTGGGATTCGAACGCCTGGTCATGTACCTGTCCGGGATGGAGAACATCCGTGATGTGATACCCTTCCCGCGAACACCACGGCATTGTGAGTTTTAGATCGCCATGCAACTTAACCTGTTCGAAGACAACCGGCCTGGCATTCTGCTCAACATAGCAAATGAATTTATCCTTGCAAGGGATCTTGTTCAAGCTGTTTCCGTGTATGAGCAGTTGCTGGTTGACTACCCTGGCGACAAGCATTGCACTGCCCTGCTGAAGCTTGTGAGTGAATGGCGTGATGAGTTATCCGGTATCGATATGAACCCCGGTAACCTGGAAAATCTCCAGGCCATCTGGCTGCGACTTGACGCCATATCCCATCCTGCGCTCCGCACGACCGTTCTGGCTATACTGATAGATACAATGCGTTCTTTGCCGAATCCGGAGCAAATCTATATCCCTCCTCGCTTTCACCTTGGGCATATCCTGTTGGAAGCCGGACAATACGCCGAAGCTGCGGATTGGTTTCTGGCTGCGCTCCAGGAAAAACGCCTCGAACGTGGAAGATTCCTGGCCTGGCGCGGTGATGCCCTGACACTGGCGGGAAACAATGATGCCGCACTGAAGAGTTATTTATCAGCGTTTCTCGATGACCCCTCCAGTATCGATATGCTCTCCATCAAAAACGACAAAATCAATAATCTTTACACCTCCCTGCACTTCGAGGCAACGGATGAAATCGAGGAGGATGAAGAACCGGCCTGGCTCCCAGTCTGGGGATGGCTGCACGGGGTATTCCTGCTAGCGCTGCAACCTGTCCAAGAGCAGGATACGCTTGATGCGCACGCGTTTGAAGCCCTTATTGCAGAAGAGAATTGTTCTATTCCACGAATCTGGTTTGATATGCTGATCCATGCCGAAAGGCTGCGCGTCATGGTTCGGGATGACCGGGAACTGGCGGCGGTGCGCCGGTTGATGAAAAAGACGAATGGGTTCATGTTTGGCTGTTATCTGGAAAAGATTGGTCGGAGGAGATAAAGGTGAGGTTATTGCAAAACTTTATTAACGGTCATTCCCGAAGCGTTTCTGATCGGGAATCCAGATTCAAACGGACTGAAAAGATTGGATCCCCGATAAAAACATTCGGGGATGACAGGCATTTTGCAAAAGGCTCAGGTATGTCGCATGAAAGGGCTGTTTAGACATCAGGATAGACATCTTGCCTGTCCGATAAATCTCGGTGCTTGCGGAACACGATATATGTTGCTATATTTGATGCCAAATAATTCGTTACTGGAGGCACGACATGCTGCAAATGAGTCCCTCGGAAGACATACGCTCCGTTACTGATCTGAAGCGCAGCACCCGCGACATCCTCGACCATATCCACTCCACGGGACGACCGGTCATCCTGACGGTAAACGGCAGGGCAGATTCCGTGTTGATGGATGTCCGCGTGTATGAAAAGCACCTTCAGGCCGCTAACCTGGCCAAACTGCTAGCCCCGGCCGAACGAGACGTCGAGATCGGCAATACCCGTCCGGCCAGCGTTTTTATGAAAGAGTTCAAGCGTGTCCGCAAAATTCAGGGTTGACATCACCCCCGCCGCCGAGGCGGATATCGCCGAGATTTGGGATTACATCGCCCAGGACAATCCCGCCACAGCGACATCTTTTATCCTGCGCCTGGAAAAGCAGATAGGGGCACTTGAACGTTTTCCAGAGCGCTGCCCTTCCATTCCTGAAAACGAACTGCTTGGCACGGCCTACCGCCATCTACTGCACGGAAATTATCGGGCCGTCTTTAAGATTGTAGGAACCAGGGTGATAATCATGCGGGTGCTGCATGGGGCGCGGTTGCTGGAACTCGCCGGGGAATGATTTTCCGGCTATAAGCATTTTGCCGCTACTCGGCGAATCATGGATGTTCCGGTTTCGTCCCATAGGGACAGAATGCATGTAGCCCGGCGATTCATCGCCGGGATTTTTGGTAGAAATTATGCTTAATGAGCAAATAAAGAAAGAGTGTCCCTATTCATTAGATACCGGTAAAACCAATAACACACAGACTCTCATTGACGCTTCAAAAGTCACGGCAGCCAACCTCTTTGGGCTGAATCAGGAATACTACGAAGACAAACTGATGTACCGTATCAATCCTTCATTTGTTGATGCTGATCTGGAAAATCTGCCGCACTACTTCAAGGCAGTAACAGGACTGGAGGCGCCCAATGGCAATGAAAGATAATGACCTGCTGCTGGCCAGAAAACTTAAGGAACGGGTTGCAATGATTGCCCCGCTGGTTGACTTTCGGGTGTTCGGTTCGCGAGCTCGGGGAGATGCAACGTGGGATTCCGATATGGATGTGTTCATCGAATTTGAGACCGTAACCAAAGCGGTTGAGGAACAGGTTTCCGAGGCTGCCTGGGAGATTGGCTTTTATAACGACTGTATCGTCATCTGCCCACTGGTTTTCAGCCGCTATGAGATAGAAGAATCGCCGCATAGGATATCATCAATAGTCAAAGTGATTCTTGAAGAGGGGGTGCAGGTATGACAGACAAGGAAACCCTCTTTAACTATCGATTGCTACAAGCCGATGAGACCCTTCAAGACATTGATAACCTTTTGGCAGGAAAAGCCCGCGAGTTTGTCGCCGCCATCAAGGAACTGATAGCTGCTCCATGAAAACCGTCCGGCTCTTTGAATTTTCAGGTAAAACCGGATATTGTGGTGGACAGCCTCGACCGCAGGTTGATCCTGGATACAAAATGGAAATGCCTTATAAACAGCGTTGAGGATAAAATGAGCTGTGATCTGCGAAAAGAACGATTAAATTTTCTCCAACAACTTAGGGAGCCGGAAAAAACAAATATACCGTTTTACATCCCGTCTTCAGGCCGCCTTTGCCGCCCCTTCAATCGCAAAATCCTCAACGTAGCCCTGCTACGCCTGCGGTTTTGCTCAATCAGGGACGACAAATTCGACCTGAATCCGTGCGTAAAACTTGGTACATCAGTTTATTCCGACTCCCTTAAACAGGTGCTCTCCACGGACACCAACACGGTAATCCAATGACCCAACCCACCACCCCGGCCACTCTACCCCCGCTTCTTAAAAGGTTCCACACCTACCAACCAAACGACATTTATGCCGCTGCGGCAAAAGTCCATTTAATGGCAGGTTTTGAAGAATGCAAAAGCAATAAGCTTACCAATGCCATCTGGAATGAGGACAAGACCTCGCTGATTGTCAGCTTTACCGATGGCTTCCAGACAACCTTGCTGTTGGAAGGATATCGTCTGCTGACAAAATGCGATTGCCATCAATGGCAACCGGCACGAAACTGCCCTCATGTTGTAGTTGTCTGGGCAACACTGAAACGCATGGTTTCGCCGGAAACATTGTCGTATATCCAATTCAACCGGCAGCTGCTGCTGGACATGAAGCGATTCACGGACAAGGAACCTGGTTGCGAAAATGATGCTGTGGCAGATTCAGAGGCTAACGAAAAAATTCGGCAAAAGGGTCTGTTGGAAGAACGTCGTCTGCTCAACAAGGAGCTTAACAGAAAAAAAGCGCGCTCACAATTCTGTCTGGTGATAGAAGCAGGACAACATGGCAGCAGCATTATCGGTCGGATTAAACGGGGAAACGATGTTATACTTGGCTGGAACGTCATAGGAATTCCTACTGATCTGGCCCGTTTTTTGTCAACACATTATTACTATGAGTCTACATCCCGCTACTTTGAGGCATTCCTCAAGATGACCAAGGGAGCGTACCCGATTGTTTTTCTCAATGCCGAAGCAGATGAAACATCACTTGTCTATTGCAACGACGAACCCCGCATCGCCAGCATTACATTTGACATTCGTGGAGATGAGATTCACATCTCGCGATCCCTTGACAACGGCATGCTGATTCCGGCTGGCGCTGTGCTGCACGGACAGCTTTTATTCAACCCCGAAACCGGGACTATTCATCCCATTTCCAATCGCACTGCCTGGAAAACCTGGGAGGCAGTGATCAAGGAACTGGACCCAGTAACTGCCTTATATGAATTCGATGAATTTGAGAGCGAGGATGATTACTATTTTGACAGAAACGAGCCTGTACTTCACCCTCCGGAACTCAAGCGTCTGCCGCATACCGTAGTGGCGCCGATTTCGCTTTTCAATGCTGCGTCTATCAGACTTATTCCAGAAATGATTAATGATGCCGACGGACATTGCTATTTCCTGCGGGACGGCCTCAACATGGGCACTCCAGGCAGCGGCGCTCTCTCGTATCTTCTGGATATCCCGCACGGCATGACAACCCACAAAGTTTCCCTGACACCGGTTGGTGTGTATGACGATCAAACCTTCGCTTTTTCCAATGATGCTTTCTGGCTGCTGAACCCGTTCCAGCGTTCTCGTCTCTCTGTGCCGATGAAGGCAAAAAAACGGGTAAAAGCAATTCTGGAGACCGCTTTTGTACTTCTTGATGAGACAAAACCGACGGCCCGCAATACAATCATTCGATCACTCACCAATTCGCCGGATTTCTTGAAACTGGAGATCAAGCGAAATGCAAAGCAGCTTTTAAATCATTTATCCGAAGAGTGGAACCGGAAGATGTCTCTCCTCATGGTTGGTTCTGACGGCTGGCATTGTGTGGAGGATAACCGCCGGAGTCAGGCTCGTCTGATACGAATTCTATTCGAGATATTCGGCATGGATGCCTTTTGTGGAGGTTTAACACCCTGTGAACTTGAACTGCCTACAGCACACCTGCTCAAGAAATTGCCGCAGCTCATGGAACGCTTGCAGCAAGAAGGATTTTCGCTACGGGTCGGAAGGGCGCCGATGGCAATGGCATCATGGGAATTCTCGCTTGACGCCACTAAAAGCAGCATAGACTGGTTCGAGCTCAGGCCGGAGATTCGCTGCAACGGAGAACTATTGAGCGACGAGGAGATGAGCGGACTTTTTAACGGAACCGGCATGCTGCGTCGCGACGGCAAACTGATGCTGCTTGATGAGATCTCTGCCCAGGTGCTGGCAATGTTCACCGGGGCAATGCCCTCCAAGAAACGTAAACGGAAAGGCGAGCAGGAGCCGGTGCGCGTACCGCGTCTCCAGATACTGGACTGGCTCCAATTGCGAAACCACGGTGTGACAGTCAAGCTCAACCAGGATGACGCCCGAGTGCTGGAGAGCCTGCTCAATTTCGATCACATACCGGAACGCCCGGTTCCGGCCAGTCTTAATGCTACCCTGCGACACTACCAGGCCGATGCCTGGCGCTGGCTGGCCTTCCTGTACGAACACCGTTTCGGCGCCTGCCTGGCAGACGACATGGGTCTGGGCAAGACACTCCAGGGTATCACCCTCCTGGCCGGCATCATGCTGGGCGAGATTGCATCCTGCGCCCCAAAAGGCGCTCCGCATCTGGTTGTCGTGCCCCCCTCGCTGTTGTTCAACTGGGAGGGCGAAATCGCCCGTTTTTTACCCACGGCACGGGTGCTGCTGTACACCGGCAGCGGACGATCAAGCGAGGCCTTCGGGGATCACGACATCGTCATCACCAGCTACGGCATCGTGCAGCGCGACATCGAACAACTGGAAAAGCTGCGCTTCGACGTGATCATATTCGACGAGACACAGGTGGTCAAAAACCTCCAGGCCTCTACCAGCAACGCCGTGCGCAAACTGAAAGGGTCCTTTGCCATGGCCTTGACCGGCACGCCGGTGGAAAACCACCTGGGTGAATATTACGCCATTATGGATCTCTGCCTGCCTGGCCTGCTGGGAAGCCGGGAGGAGTTCACCCGACAGACCGGACAGGTAAACCAGGCTGGAATCGAGCGGCTGATCCGGCGCACCCGCCCTTTTATCCTGCGCCGCAGCAAACAGATGATCGCCGCCGAGTTGCCACCCAAGATCGAAACCGACATCCAGCTGGAACTGTCTCCAAAACAGAAAGCCTTATACCAGCGAACCGTGGAAGAGGTGCGCGGACAAGTCAGCGAGGCATTTGCCCGTCATGCCTCCGGCCAAGCCCGCATCATCGCCCTGACCGCCATCCTCAGGCTGCGACAGATCTGTCTGGCGCCGGCACTGGCCTCTCCCGGCGCATCCGACTCCTCACCCAAGCTGGATTTTCTGGCTGAACAGTTGTTGGAGTTGCGGGACGAGGGGCACAGCGTCCTGGTCTTTTCCCAGTTCACCGGCTATCTGGACATCATCGAACAAGGTTTGAAGCATCACGGCCTTGGCGCCCTGAGGTTGGACGGCTCCACGCCGGTTCCTCAACGCAGGAAACTGGTGCAAGCCTTCCAGAACTCTGAAGGCCCGGCCATATTCCTGGTCAGCCTCAAGGCCGGCGGAAAGGGGCTCAACCTGACCCGCGCAACCTACGTCTACCACATGGATCCGTGGTGGAATCCGGCTGTGGAAAATCAGGCCTCGGACCGCGCCCACCGCATAGGCCAGACCGAGCAGGTCACCATCACCCGCCTGATAATGCGTCACACCATCGAGGAGAAGATGATGACGCTCAAAGAGCAGAAGCTCAAGCTTTACAAGGCCATTTTGGAGGAAGGCACAAGCGGAGGAGGCGCGGGGTTATCGCGAGATGACTTCGAGTTTTTGCTGGGAGGGACATTGCCATAGCCGGAGTTGCTGCAACTATCTTACTCATCCAGTTATGGGTATATTGTCAATTGGATAAAACGAATATGGCTACCCCTGATTGGTCAATGCCGCCAGCTTCTCCACCTGTTGCAGCGCCCGACCGGAATCAATGGCCTTGGCGGCCAGGGTCATGCCCTCAGCCGGTGTAGCTGCCTTCTCGGCGGCCACCAGGGCAAATGCGGCGTTAAGGAGGACAATATCCCTTCGCGGCCCCTGCTCGCCAGCCAGAACGGCCTTGACTATCCTGGCGTTGGCGATCGCATCGCCACCCTTGAGCGCTGCCATGTCACAACGTGTCAGGTCAAGCTGTTCCGGGGTTACGGTTGTCAGTTTTACACCTGCGGGAGTGACCTCGGCCAGCAGGGTTTCTCCGGTGAGGGATATCTCGTCCATGCCGTCCGAGCCATGTACCACGAAACCATGCCTGCAACCCAGCTTGTGCAGCACTCCAGCCAGTTTTCCCACCAGATCGGCGCGATAGACCCCCATCACCTGGCAGTCCGCCCCGGCCGGATTGGTCAGGGGGCCAAGGATGTTGAAAATGGTACGGATGCCGATTTCGCGGCGAGGGCCAATGGCGTGCTTCATGGCGCCGTGCAGGGCCGGGGCAAAGAGAAACCCTATGCCGATCTGGTCAATGCAATGTTCCACTGTTTCGGGGGTTACATCAAGGTTGATGCCCAGCTTCTCCAGCACGTCGGCGCTGCCGCAGGCCGACGATACAGCGCGGTTGCCGTGCTTGGCCACCTTGACCCCGCAGGCCGAAACCACGAAGGATACGGTGGTGGAGATGTTAAAGGTGTTGGTGCCGTCGCCGCCGGTGCCGACTACGTCCAGGATGGTCTCCCGGTCAATGTTGATGTCATCCCGGTCAATATCCAGCACCCCTCTGCCAACCCGAATCGGGGTGGCTCGTTCGCGCATGACCCGGGCCGCTCCGGTAATCTCCTCGACGGTTTCCCCTTTCATCCGCAGGGCGGTGATGAAGGCGCCGATCTGGGCTGGTGTGCATTCACCGGACATGATCTGGTTCATGACCTCAATCATTTCCCCTTCAGTCAGATTTTCCAGTTCGACTATCCTTGCAATGGCTTTTCTGATCATGGCTGTACCTCATGCATGGCTTTGGATTATATCGTTGTGAATAATAAAAATGGGGATGTGCGAACATCCCCATTGGCTTGTTTGTTGGCTTAGGAGCTGCGTTCCGTTTACATGCCTTCCCTGATTTTACGAATAGCCTCTTTGATGAGTGATTCTGCCAGGTCGGGTACTACTTCCCAGACGATGCGTTGGATAACTTCCTGAGAAACACCAGCAATAGCAGCCTTAAGTTGTTCTTCAGTCAAGGTTGCAGCGATTGATGTTTCAGCTGGATGCGCAATGGTGGCAGCCGCTGGCTCGACGGAACCGGAGACAGGAGCAACAAATGCAGGAACAGCAGTCTCGGTGAACGCTGGAATAATCGTATCCGCGAATACAGGAGCAGCCTCGGTGAATACTGGCGCTTCAAGTGGAGTGGATATGCCTTGTGCTGCTGCTTTTAGCGGCTCTTCTTCCAAGGAAATATCACCAAAAGCAACCTCCGTTATTGGAGGTAGTTGATCAGAGAAAACGGTTGCCGGTAATTCGGCAACCGCCTCTTCCGTATACTCAAATGTGTGTTCCTCTACCGGAACCCACTGCGAGCCGGTGTGCGTTACGGGTGCTGTTGGCGCTACCGGTGGCTGTGCAATCCGCACCTCTGGTTCTTCACTGATGATAGCAAACACATCGGGTTCAAATGCTGATTCAGTTATGTCCAATGAAGGTGGCGCGACAGGGGCGGGTTCTTCGGCAACGGTAAAGGCGCCCCATATATCCTCTGCTTGTTCCTCCATGAATTGCCCGGAAATGACAGGTGTTTCTTGCAGGATCACCGGCGGGACGACTATGGTCGGTAACGCGGGGATTGGCATGGTCAGCGGCTGTGCGGCCGTACGGGAAACACCCAGCTCGTAAAGCTCTTTGACCTTGTTAACAATCTGCTGGGATTCAAACGGCTTGGCGAGAAAATCATCGGCGCCGCAACTTTTGGCCTTTGCTTCATCAAAGGGTTCAAAGGAACCGGTCAGGATCAGAATTGGCTTTGTAGCCAGAGCCGGAGTTGCCCGGACAACCTCACAAACCTCGTAACCGGACATGCCTGGCATAATGGCATCAATGAGCAGGACATCGGGAGATAGCTCACGCGCCTTGTCGATGGCGGTTTTACCATTATCCACCACGGTGAGGGTGTAGTCGTCACCCCCAAAAATGATGCTGATCACCTTTTGTATGGTGATGCTGTCATCGGCAAGGAGAATTTTGATGCTCATCGGTCCCTCCCCTGATTGGCGGGTGCGGTTTAAGTAGATGGAAAAATACGCAAAAAAGCTAGCATACAGACTCTAACCTGTCAAGTTTTAAGCGGTTCACCGGTTCGGTGGCTTAGGCCAAGTATCTAAGGGACTGTCAAAGAATAACTATAACATTATGCATCCCGTTTTCAGGCTGTCTTTGGCCGAACTTCAATCGCAAAATCCTCAACGTAGCACTGCTACGTCTGCGGTTTTGCTCAATCAGTTCGACCAAATCCAACCTAAATCCGGGCTCCTAATTGTAACAGTTATTCTTTGACAGCCCCTAAGGAGGCTTCTGGCAAGTTCTTTGTTTTGTTATTTATCAGGTTCGATAGTCGGCATTGATGCTGACGTACTCATGGGAAAGATCTGATGTATAGACAGTTGCAGAGCCGTTGCCAAGGCCAAGGTCAACGGTTACGGTGAATTCGTTTTTCCGGAGTACCACGGTACCACGCGCCTCGGCGTCTCCTCCGGCAAAGACCCCGTTATGGGCCATGCATACGTCGTTAAATCGCAGTGAAAGCCGCGATGGATCCACCTCGATACCAGAGTAGCCAACCGCGGCAAAGATGCGGCCCCAGTTGGCGTCCTGTCCAAAGAAAGCGGTTTTTACGAGGCTGGAATTGGCAATAGCCAGGGCCGCGCGTTTGGCGTCGCCATCACTTCTCGCCCCTGTGAGGCGCACCTCGACAAACTTTGTAGCGCCTTCGCCGTCCTTTACGATTTGCTTTGCCAGCGAGAGCAGCACGTCATGCAGCAGGATCTCGAATTCTTGAGCCTCTGGAGATCCTGCTGAAATGGCAGGGTTTTCGGCCATGCCGTTGGCCATGATCAGGCATGTGTCGTTGGTTGAGGTGTCGCCGTCCACGGTGATGGCGTTGAACGACGTATCGACCGCACTACGAAAGGCTTTTTCAAGTACCGTCGGGTCAACTCTGGCGTCGGTGATAATGAATGAAAGCATGGTGGCCATGTTGGGCATAATCATTCCCGCCCCTTTGGCGATGCCAGCCACGGTGTAGCTGACCCCGCCTGCCTGACAGCTGCGGGCCTCCATCTTGGGGAAAGTGTCGGTGGTCATGATGGCCTCGGCCACGTCGTCCAGGGCGCCTGACGAAAGCCCTTCTATCAGGCCGGGAATTGCAACCCGAATCCGTTCCATCGGCATCTGTACGCCGATTACGCCTGTTGAGGAAACCTGCACTGCGTTATCCGGGATTCCAAGGTTCTCGGCCACCAGGCGGGCTGTGTCGCGCGCCACCACCATACCCTGTTCGCCGGTACAGGCATTGGCATTCCCGCTGTTGACGACCAGAGCCTGAGCCATGCCGCTTGTGATGTGTTCCGCGGAAAGCAGCACCGGGGCTGCCTTGACAGCATTGGTGGTAAAGACGGCACAGGCCGTGGCCGGCGCCTCGGAGAAGATCATGGCCAGGTCCTTGCGACCAGGTTTATTGATGGCCGCTTCAACAGCGGAAAATTGAAAACCTTTTATGTCCATATGTTTACTCCCTATTTCCCGTGGCACTTCTTGTATTTTTTGCCGCTTCCGCAGGGGCAAGGATCGTTTCTTCCGGCTACCTTCTGGCTTTTGGCCGGCTCATGTGCCCGCTTATCATCACCGGAGAGATTGAAAATCAGTTTCTGGCTGCGTTGCTCTTCCTCCAGTTCCTCAACCTCGTCCGGATTTTCTACCTGCACCCAGTAGATACGCTCTACTACCTCTTCGCGGATGCGTATTATCATCTCCATAAAGAGGTTGAAAGCCTCTTTCTTGTACTCCTGCTTCGGATCCTTTTGGCCATAGCCGCGCAGGCCTATACCTTCCTTAAGGTGGTCGACATTGAGCAGATGATCCTTCCAGTGGGTGTCAATGGCCTGGAGCATGATCACTTTTATCAGGTGGTCGATCAGTTCGTCCCCCATCTCGGTTACCTTGGCCAGGAAGATGGCATGGGCCTGCTCTTTAAGGATGTCGCGGAAGTTGGTGGGGTTCAGACGTGACAACATATCCTGGGGCATGTCCAGATGCAGATTGAAGCATTTGTAGACGATTTCACTTATGCCTTGCCAGTCCCACTCATGAGCTGGAACTTTGTCAATGCAATAGGTTGCGACGATCTCTTCGATAGTCTCGGCAAACATTTCAAGGAAGCTTTCCCGAATATCCTGACCGGCCAGGATTTCCCGGCGCTGGGTGTAGATCACCTCGCGTTGTTTGTTCATTACATCATCATACTCGATCAAGTGTTTACGGATGTCAAAGTTGTGAGCCTCCACCTTTTTCTGGGCATTTTCTATGGATTTGTTGATCATGGTGTGGGTAATGGCCTCTCCCTCCTCGATCTTTAGGAAATCCATAATCTTTGCCACACGCTCGGAACCAAAGATGCGTAGCAGGTCATCCTGTAGCGACAGGTAGAAACGGGACGAACCAGGATCGCCCTGACGTCCGGAGCGACCGCGTAACTGGTTATCGATACGGCGGGATTCGTGACGCTCCGTACCAATTATGTGCAGACCACCCAGCTTTACCACCTCGTCATGTTCGGCTGCGCATTCAGCCTTATACTTGGCAATTACGGCCTGGTACTCCTCATCGGTGGACTCGGGGTTGGCCCGGAGCCATTGCTTGGCCAGGGCATCCGGATTGCCGCCCAACAGGATGTCGGTTCCACGACCGGCCATGTTGGTGGCGATGGTGATGGCCTTCAGGCGACCAGCCTGGGACACAATTTCGGCCTCGCGCTCGTGCTGCTTGGCGTTGAGCACATTGTGGGGGATCCCCTGCCGTTTCAGCAACTCGGCCAGCACCTCGGACTTTTCTATGGAGATGGTGCCTACCAGACATGGTTGTCCGACGACATAGTGCTCCTTTATGTCCTCAATAACGGCGTTAAACTTCTCCATCTCGGTTTTGTAGATTACGTCCGGAAAGTCAGGGCGCAGGAGTGGTTGGTTGGTAGGGATAACCATCACATCCAGTTTGTAGATTTTGTGAAACTCTTCCGCCTCGGTATCGGCCGTACCGGTCATGCCGGAGAGTTTCTTGTACATGCGGAAATAGTTCTGGAAGGTGATCGTGGCCAAGGTCTGATTCTCGTTCTCGATGTTGACCCCTTCCTTGGCTTCAATGGCCTGATGCAAGCCGTCTGACCAGCGCCGACCAGGCATGAGACGACCAGTGAATTCGTCAACAATCATGACCTCGCCGTCTTTTACCACATAGTCCACGTCACGTTTGTACATGGCATGGGCCCGCAGGGCTTGCTGCGTATGGTGCAGGAGTTCGATATTGCGAGGATCGTACAGGTTGTCCACCTTGAGCAGCTTCTCGACCGTCAGGACTCCCTGTTCGGTCAGGTTGGCGCTCTTGGCCTTTTCGTCGATGGTGAAGTCGCCGGAGTAGGCCTTGCGCTTGCCCGAAAGGGTATTGGCCTCAACATCCATCACCTCGCCCTTTTTCAGCAGCGGGATAATGCGGTCAATTATGTAGTATTTGTCGGTAGACTCCTCGGTGGGACCGGAGATGATCAAGGGGGTACGGGCCTCGTCTATCAGGATGGAGTCAACCTCGTCCACAATGGCATGGTTGAAGCCGCGTTGCACATAGTCTTCCAGGGAAAATTTCATGTTGTCACGCAGATAATCAAAACCGAATTCATTGTTGGTGCCGTAGGTAATGTCAGCGGCATAGTTTTCGCGGCGCTGCTCGTCCTCAACTCCATGCACGATCACACCAACGGTCAGCCCCAGGAAGTTGTAGAGCTGGCCCATCCATTCCGAGTCGCGCCTGGCCAGGTAGTCATTGACCGTGATGACGTGCACTCCCTTGCCGGAAATGCCGTTGAGGTAAGCCGGCAGGGTTGCCACAAGGGTTTTGCCCTCACCGGTTTTCATCTCGGCAATCTTGCCGGAATGCAGCGCCATGCCGCCGATCAGCTGCACATCGAAGTGGCGCATGCTCAACACCCGCTTGCTTGCCTCGCGGCAGACGGAAAAGGCCTCGGGTAGCATTGCATCCAAAGTCTCACCTCGCAAATAGCGCTCCTTGAAATCAAAGGTCTTATCTTTCAGCTGCTCGTCAGAAAGCTTTGCAATCGAAGTTTCCATGCCGTTTATTTTATGGACGAGCGGCCACAGCTTCTTCAACTCGCGCTCGTTTTTACTGCCGATGATATTTTTGATAAGGGAACCGAACATGTATGTCTCCCGCCTGATTTGAGTAATAAAAATAGTTTATAAAATTATCACAACTCTGGAGTGTACTCAACATAAAAGGGCCAGGGTGAATTTGTTCTCAATAAATTTACCCTGACCCCCCTGAAAAAATATATTGACTCCCACATTTCCTTCAGGTATATATTGACGTCTATTGTGCTTGCAATGGGGCTCAGAACCGCTACAGCGGACCAAGCGCGATATGTTATAAACGTCCCCTTCGTCTAGCCCGGCCCAGGACACCGCCCTTTCACGGCGGCGACACCGGTTCAAATCCGGTAGGGGACGCCAATCATATGTCCGGCACAGTCCGGCTTGATACAGAAAGCCCTGAGAAATTAGGGCTTTTTTGTTTTTGCTTGTCCAGCACAATCCGCCTTGATATGATGGAATCCAGTTAGTTTAAGGGTGTTTCTGGGGGTGTTTCAAAAAACCCTCAAAACGGACACCCTCAAAAAGGGGGATGCCATGCCTAAACGGATTCTGTCACTTACTGATCTTCAGGTCAAAACTGCAAAGCCGAAAGCGAAAGAATACAAGCTGACTGATGGCGGCGGATTATATCTGCTGATTACACCCAGCGGCGGGAAGCTCTGGCGCTTCAATTACCGTTTTGATGAAAAATACAAAACCCTCTTTTTCAAATCCTACCCCGAAATAACCCTTTCAGATGCAAGAAAAGCCCGCGATGATGCACGAAAACTTCTAGCAAATGGCGTAGATCCTGGCGCTATCATCAAAGCTCAGAAAGAGCAGACACAGATCCAGTCGGAAATTTCTGCCAACACGTTCAAGAAAGTTGCCCGTGATTGGTTGCAGAAAAATTCCCCCGCCTGGAGCGAGAGTCATGTCAAAACCATTACCAGTCGTCTTGATCGTGATGTTTACCCGGCTTTTGGTGATAGAGCTGTCACCAGCATCACCCGCAAAGATGTAAAGACCCTTATGGAAAAGGTTGAAGCCCGGGGAACGATTGAAACAGCTGACAGGATCAAGCTTTATTGCCGGCAGATTCTGCGTTATGCCCTCAATAACGGTTTGATAGAAGCAAATCCCGTCGATGATATGAAGGATATACTGTCGAAACGTAAGCCAGGCCATCACGCCGCATTGACAGATCCGAAAGAGGTTGCATCACTCCTTCGGGCCATCGATGGTTTTGAAGGTTCATTTATCGTCAAATGCGCCCTGAAACTGGCCCCGCTACTTTTCGTTCGTCCAGGAGAATTGCGGCAGATGGAGTGGAACGAGATTGATTTCGAATCACTTGATGGAGGCTCGCCGGAATGGAATATACCTGCTCATAAAATGAAAATGAAAGAGCCTCACGTTGTGCCGCTTTGCAAACAAGCTGTTGCGATACTGAGGGAGCTACAGCCAATAACCGGGAACGGAATATATGTGTTCCCCAACGGGCGCACTACAGAGCGCCCCATGAGTGAGGTCGCATTGTTGGCAGCTCTCCGCCGGATGGGATGCTCCAAAGAGGAGATGACACCGCATGGTTTTCGTGCTATGGCCAGGACAATTCTTGACGAAGTTCTGCAATTCAGGCCTGACTTCATTGAGCACCAACTTGCACATGCTGTAAAAGATCCGAATGGCAGGGCATACAACCGAACTGCGCACCTTGTAGAACGCAAGAAGATGATGCAGACATGGGCTGACTATCTTGATAATCTGAAAACTGGGGCAAAAGTCATACACCTATCTGACCGGTCTGCAGGCTGACTTGTTTCTGATCGTTGCTATCCGATTCTAAGCGTAACATACTGTTAAATATAAATATTATGTAAAATAATCTCTTGACGCGACTGTCTAAAGGAGTATTATACGATCTCAAATTGATTATTCCGGTCCGACACGAACGGGCCACGGTCACGGCATGAGACTCGGCAGCAAACGGCATTTCCTATTGCCACACTAAGCTGAACAGAGTCTCCGCACAACATGCAAAGGCCATTACCTCCAACGGGGTAGTGGCCTTTTTTTGTTTAAGCACAGAATTTTGACTATCGCATAAAGAGAACAGCGATCGCTATGGCAGAAGAACAGGGGGGACCTTCCCCCCTGCTAGATATTACAAGTAGGACAGTATGCTCAGAACAAGTCCGGACGTGTCCGATGATCTCAAACTGAATCATGGAGGTTTTATGCACAGTACTTCTCTCCCCGAAACCGGCTTTGTCCGGCTGCCCAACATCATCGGCGACGCCAAGGCCGATCCGCCCATTCCCCCGATCATTCCGGTATCCAAAAGCACCTGGTGGGCCGGGGTAAAATCTGGCCGTTACCCTCAATGCGTAAAATTAGGCCCCAGAATTACAGCCTGGCGCGTAGAAAGCATCAGGGAACTCATCCGAGAAAGCTCGATGTCCCGAAACGACCAGATAATGGTCAACATTGAATGACAGGGAGCACCGATGGACTGGGTAAAAGTTATGTGCAACATCCTTGATCATCGCAAGATCAAGATGATCCGCAAGGGACCGGAAGGAAACACCCTGGTGCTGCTCTGGCTGCTGATGCTGGCCGAAGCGGGAAAATGCAATCGGGGCGGCTACCTGATGGTATCCGACAGCCTGCCATACACAGCGGAGACCTTGAGCATGGTCACCGATATTCCGCTCCCGACCGTCCAACTTGGACTCGCAACTTTTGCCGGTCTGGACATGATCGACCGGCAGGACGGCGCAATCTTCATCAAGAACTGGGGGAAGTACCAGAGTGAGGACAAGCTTGAGGCCAGGCGCGAAAAGGAGCGGCAGCGGCAACAGCGGCATCGTCAGAATGAGCGGAACAAAATACTTGCTCTGCCAGCACCGGACCAGGAGTCACGTGACGGTCACGTTTATATGTCACGTGACGTCACGCAAGAGAACAGAGAAAACAAGAAGAGAGGAGAAAAGATAACAACAGACCATGTTCAGTTGTTGTTGTTCGGAACTCCCTTGTCAAGAATCTCCGACCAAGAACTGTAGGGCTTGGCAAAACGGCACGGCTTTGACCGGCTATTACAGGCCTCGGACGTGGCAGCCGAGACTTGGCGACGCAACCGGGAAGAAAGGCATAACCCCGGCGGCTATCTCCAATCCTTGTGCGCTTCATTAATAGTGCCGGACTGGTATGTTCCCTACGAAGAACGAAAGGAGACGGTTGAGGCGGCACAGCGGCAAAAGTCAGAGGCCTGTAAGGCACAGGCTGCGGAGAAGGAGCGGGATGAAGCGCAGATCATGGCTCGTAATGAGTTGTGGGAATCTTTGTCGGAGGAACAGCGAGAGGAATATCAATCCCAGGCTCTTGCGGATTTGCCGCCCTGGATTGCACCACCCATGGCGGTAACGGCGATGGCCAAACTTCTTGCCTGGGAAGTTGAGCACTTGATCGCGGCTGGATAAAGAGTGACAAGCCCAAACCTGGCACGGGGCCGGGAACTGTACCTATCTCAAATCAGACACACCTGGCAGGATGATATGAAAAACAATCCACCGCCGGTCTCCCCAAGGACAGAGCCAATGATAGCTGAACTACAGGAACCACCGATATTTTGCAACCCGGACATTGAGGGCTTCTACCTCAAATACGTTTACAACAACTATTCGATAAAACAACCAGAATGGGCGGTTATCTGTCGCATACTGGAACTCCTTGACAAGTCCGGAGGTTGTCCTTCGGTCGTCTGCGCTCCGGATACAGGTGGATCGGGTTATGACTATGACAATCTTGAACCCGACGGCATTGATCTCCTGGCGCACATTCCGCTTTGGAAGCATTCTCTTGCCGTTGCCGAGAAGATGCTGGAAACCGTTAAATATGAAGTCTTCTTCGGCCCCTACCTGATTATAGCTTTGGCCCATGATGTTGGCAAAATTCCGGAATTCTCCATCGGCGGCTATTCAACTGGTGACTATCCAATCATCTCGATGCACTTTTTGCGAGGGATTCCGGAGTTTAACCTGGTGAAGAACAGCGTCGAGCGGATCAATGCCGTGAGGAGTCATCATTACTATCATGCCAAGGATCATACCTTGGCTGCCGCATTGAAATGGGCCGATCAGGAAGTGCGTAAGAATGAATTAGCCCGGCAAGTGCAGGTGCTAATTGCCACGAAACAGATCGCTGAACAGGAGGCATGTTTGACAAAATGTGATCTGCCCGAAACAAAAGAATCTGCTCAGCGCGATCCTAATTGTTCGCATTTCAAAATGCATGGCTACAGCAAACCGCTTCTTGTGGACATCTCCGGCTGGTTTAAAGCCGAAAAATTGATTGCCATCATCAAGGAAAACGTCAATCGGGTTTCCGATGGCTGGTGGAATGTTGTCTCGACACCGAATGGATATCTTTATTGCAGCGCCAAAGGTCTTTACAAGCTGCTTCGCCGGGCATTCCCTCTGCAACCGGATCTACTTGCCGCGCATGCCAATATCATTGCCCAACATGACATTCTGTTTACCGTGGTCATGACCCTGGCGCGCGAACTCGATGCCGTCGCCACCGAACTTCTTGGCAACAGGGAGTACCTCTGCCCGATGAGCATTACTTCCAGCACAGGCAAAGCCAAACGTGAATCTTATATGCTGGTTCCTCTCAAGGCGAAGGCATTGGGACTTTCCGGAACACTACTCGAAGCGGAAAAATCGCAGACAATCCTGCGAATGGTAAAGACCATTGTTCCGCTGCAACAGGCACCGGAGACGAAGGAATCGGACCAGCTGCATGCCGAAAACACCCCTGAACAGGCTCCGAATGACCTTCCCGAACAGGGGTAGAATTTCTCTATATTACTTTTACAAAGTAAAAGTGATCTATTACTGAAAATTGCAGGAGAACACCTTGCCGTCGAAAGCCGCAGTCATCGCCTACCGTTACCATGTCCTTTCAGGACACCCGGCCCTGTTCGAGCAAGTCGAGAGCCGACTCTGTACAGCACACCAGAAGGGATTCTCCGTCGTGGAAATCACCCGGATCATCGGTTCGCGCAAGGCCGATTACTCCCACGCAGTCCTGGTGAAACGGGGTGTGATCATGCCGGGGAAACGGGGTCGGCCGGCCAAAGGTTCCGTACCCGCAAGCATCAACCTGTACTTGCGCAAGCGGTTTCTCTCCTTTGCCAAATGGTGCGCTGGATGGGGGTTCGACCTCGTCGAGGCCGCCGGCGCCATCACGACGGTCAGCGACGGTGAGGTGCTGGAGGCAGTGCGTCGTGACTTTCCGGGGTGCTACCGCAAGATCAAGGGGCTTGAAAAGCACGCGTCGTATGTCCGACCGCCGGACTGCCCGTCTCCAAAGCTTGAGGCTAACATCACCTGGGATGAGCGGGAATTCTGCTATCGCGCCGAGAAGATGGAGGATCGTCAGGTACGCGGGTACGGATTCAGCATGGAAGCAGCCCTGAAAAATCTCAAGGTGAGTCATAATTACAGGCTGATGCTAGTTCGACTGGCTACGGGATGCGAGGTGTGAATTTTGACAGCCACGCTAGAAATCAAAAAGATTCTATTATAAGCACAGCTCCATTTTAGGTTACTATTATGGTGTCGTAATCGGATTGTTTCCGGCAAGTCCCAATAACTCGCCCAATTAATCATCCATTTTCTGGGTTGTTTATGGCATCTACCTCGTGTTGCAGGCTTGAGTGTGGATGCACTGTAACATTTTATGGAGAGAGTATGTTAGTCCGCCCGTTTTCCGATATCCACGCCGAATTCTGGCAGCCCAACAAAATCCCGCGTATTCTGGACATGGTGGTTCCTCCGCTGCCGACTGATCAGGAAACCGTTGCTCTGGTTGCCGGCGACATCGGGTTGGCTCACCGCCAGGAGACCTGGCTCAAGGTTGTCAGCCTCTTGGCCAAGCGTTTCCTAGCCGTCATCTATGTCGAAGGGAATCACTTTTTCTATCATAACGATTTCTTCGGACGCATACAGGAGCTAAAAGCCAAGCTGTCGTTTCCCAAGAACGTTCACTTTCTTGAAAATGAATCAATTGAGATTAACGGTGTGCTGTTTGTCGGTGCAACCCTCTGGACGGATTTTCTCGGTAAGGACTTCTTCAAGATGCAGTATGCCCGGAAGAACATGAACGACTTTGCCGTAATTAAAAAGGCAGACGGGACGCGGCTCATGCCGGAGGAGACGGTTGATCTGTTCCAGGAATCGAAACGCTATATCTTCGAGGCACTGGCAACAGCCGGCGAAAAGAAGACTGTCGTGGTAACACACCATGGCGTATCACCCCCTGTCTATTCATGAGCGGTTCCGGGGAGACAGCCTCAACTGCGCCTTCATGACCGACATTTCCAATGAAATCATCGAACATGGCCCGGATCTCTGGGTTCATGGCCATACTCACAACTCGTTCGACTACAACCTCGGCAGGACCCGGGTGGTTGTGAATCCCTATGGCTATAAGGATGTGGAGGTTAATCCGCACTACGACTACAAACTCGTCATTGAACTCTGAAGAACAGATCAAACCCACGGCAGACCGGATTCAGCTATCATTTGTTGACTGTACTGAATAATGAAGATCAATGGTAGCAATGTTACAAAATCAAGGTACATGTTTATAACAACCGACATTTCGGAATAGCAGTAGCTCTCATCATTGAATTAACAACCAATCAGTAATGCCAAGTGCCATCCTGAGAGTGACCCTGATTCCTTTCCTCCGGAGTCTTCCACGCCGCAAGCCATCTCAGGGCATCCGTGGTATCGACCATCTTACGTGCCAGCGCCAGCCGCTCTAGGACGGCAGTTTTCTCATCTTCCTCCAGATTGGCTACTCGACGCTCAACGTCTGTAAAGAAATCCTCGATTCGTTTTGCTTTCGCCCAGGCCTTGATGATTTCAGACAGCTCTTCCCGGCTATCCATGATCGCCTTGACCCGCCGACGTTCTTCCTCCTCCCGGCGCCATATTACCTGCTTGGCCTCCCATTCCTTGCGCTCAATTTCAGCCTTGCGTTCCCCTTCTTCAACAAGCTGGACAATGGTAGCAGCTTCTCGTTTCAGCTCTTTTACGATTGCCGATAACTTTTCGGGTAAATCACCAGCTTTTGATTCCCGCCACTGCCGCACCCAATTCGCCCTATGATATGGCGAGTATGCCTGAATACATAATCTTCCGCTGGGAAGATCATGCATGCTTGTCCATGAATAGCTTTCATACCGTCTCTGTTTCCTGACGGGTAGATCTGATACACGAACGTATTTCCCGTCCTGGTACTTCGCCTCGACATTCTCGCTCATTTCAAAGATCGTCAATCCGATCAGGACCGTGCCGATAGTGACGATAGTATCTCGAGAAGGACTCCAGAGTTCGGAATAATTACGATCCCGTCCACCTTTTTCACGCTCATCGACAGAGTACCGTCGCAGGGACAAGCCGTGCCTCTCGAATGCGACCGTATGGCCGCGCTCTTCAAAGAGTAGAAACAATTCGTTTGCCACGTCTAGGGCTCGGCTGCACGTCTGCTTGGATGCGATAACATCGACCATAAGCCGCTTGCTGGGCCTCAGGTAGCCGTTGCTGGTCTCACGAGCTTCGTCAAAATATTGCTGAACTCCCTGGAGCAGTGGGTGACGCTCTGGTAATTCACTTCGATCACGACGTTTTGATATATTTTTCCGAGGCGGTTTCGGCAACGGGAGTTTTGCACGCCGTGTCTGCTCCAGGATGTTTGAAATCGTAATAATGGAAATTAGCGGAAAATGTTCTCATGGACATTACAAACGAAGCCGATTTGAGAACAAAATCAAAATAATATCAATCGCTGGCGGATGACTGAAGAGGATAATTATGGGAAAACCCGATTTCCCCTGATTATTTTTGTCGTAAAAAAAGTTTTTGCGACAAAAAAGCCAGTTTTTTTGTCCGATAAAATTCCCCGACTCTTTCAAGGGCCAGTGAGATACCTGATTAATACAAATTCACATTGATTATTTGCAAATATAAGCAGCGCATGCTATTTTATGCGCCAAATTCAAACATGTTAGAGATCAGTGTATGTATCTTGAGCTAGTCGACAGTTTAGCTGCAGAAGGCCGCTCATGTTTCAGTTACCAGGAATTTCTGAAGCTGTCCGGTTCTTCTGAGATTGCGGTCAAATCGGCGTTGCATCGCCTGCAGAAAAAAGGCGAGATAGCAATGCCGTACCGTGGCTTTTACGTCATTCTGTTGCCAATGCACCGGATAATTGGTTGCGTACCCCCAGCCCAGTTTATCCCGCATCTCATGGCACATTTGGGAGAGGTCTATTATACGGGACTCCTGAGTGCAGCGGAATATCATGGAGCTGCTCACCAGAGGCCGCAGGTCTTTCAAGTCATGGTGGCAAAGGTCCGCAGACCGATCACCTGCGGCAATGTCAGGGTCGAGTTTGTCTTTCGGAAGAATGCTGCAGAAATACCAACTGAGTTGCGAAATACATCAGCCGGGACCATTAAAGTGGCAACACCTGAGGCAACTGCCCTTGATGTGGTCGGCTACGTCAATCATTCTGTAGGCCTGGATAATGTTGCAACTATCTTGATTGAATTAGCGGAACGAATCGATCCCAAGCGACTTGTCGAGGTCGCCGAACTGTCTCCTGTTTCATATGCACAGAGGCTCGGCTATTTGTTGGAACTGATTGGTGAAAAGGAACTGGCAGCACCTCTTGTTGACTATGTTCGTTCGAAACGGCCAATCCCGACAGCTTTAACACCAAGGATAAGTACCAAGGGAGCCAAGAGGGATCGCCGGTGGCAGGTTTATGTAAATACTGAGGTTGATCCGGATCTTTAATGTAAAACGAACTCTTTGTGAAACTCAATGTCTGCATTAGTAATCAAAAAGGCAAATTAGATGAGTAACGAAGCCGATACCTGTCGAAAGTTTGTGCTGCCGAAGCTGGTTGATGCCGGTTGGGACAACGAACCTCACCGTATCAACGAGCAGATTACCTTTACCGATGGCCGTATTGTTCTCGCGGGCAACAAGGTCAAGCGTCGTCCCCAGAAACGGGCCGACTACCTGCTTCGTTATACCCGAGATTATCTAATTGCCGTTGTCGAGGCCAAGCCCGATTACCAGTCAGCCGGGGATGGTTTGCAGCAGGCCAAGGAATACGCCGAGATTCTGGGTATCAAGTTTGCCTATGCCACCAACGGCATCGAGATTATTGAGTTTGATTATATGACCGGCCAGGAACAAGTATTGACTGCGTTCCCGCCACCTGAGGAACTTTGGCAGCGACTGCAAAGCTCTCAGGCATTCTCCCCCGAATCCGCGCAACGCATTCTCTCACCTTACTATCATCACAGCGGCAAGAGCCCCCGCTACTATCAGGAAATCGCCATCAATCGGGTCGTACAGTCGGTTTTGCAGGACAAGAAAAGAATCCTGCTGACTATGGCCACCGGCACCGGCAAAACCGTGGTTGCCTTCCAGATCTGTTGGAAACTCTGGAGCGCCCGCTGGAACGCCACCGGCGAGCACCGTCGCCCCAAGATTCTGTACCTTGCCGACCGCAATATCCTGGTTGATGACCCCAAGGACAAGATTTTTGCGCCTTTCGCCGATGCCCGCTGGAAGATCGAGAACGGCGAGGCCAACAAAAGCCGTGAGATGTACTTCGCCATCTACCAGTCGCTGGCCAAGGATGAACGGCGACCGGGGCTCTACAAGGAGTACAGGCCTGACTTCTTCGACCTGATCATCGTAGATGAATGTCACCGGGGAAGTTCACGCGACAACAGCAACTGGCGGGAGATCCTGGAGTATTTCACCCCGGCATTTCAGTTGGGGATGACCGCCACACCGTTGCGCGAAGACAACCGGGATACCTACCTCTACTTTGGCAATCCTATTTACCAGTACAGCTTGCGACAGGGCATCGACGACGGCTTTCTGGCTCCCTATCGAGTCCATCGCATTATTACTGACTTCGATGCTGCAGGTTGGCGTCCGAGCAAGGGAGAACTGGATCGCTATGGCCGGGAGATACCAGACGAGGAATACCAGACCAAGGACTTCGAGCGGGTTGTCGCCCTAAAGGCCCGTACGGAAGCTATAGCCTGCCACCTTAATGACTTTCTGAGAAAGACTGATCGCTTTGCCAAGACTATCGTCTTCTGTGTTGACCAGGATCATGCGGACGAGATGCGGCGGGCACTCACCAACCTTAACCAGGACCTGGTAAGTCAGTACCCGGATTACGTCTGTCGGGTGACATCGAATGAGGGCGACATAGGTCGTGGGCATCTCGGCAGGTTTCAGGAACTGGAGACCGACACCCCGGCCATCCTCACCACCTCGCAGATGCTGACCACCGGCGTCGATGCTCCTACCTGCAAAAATGTCGTCCTGGCCCGCGTGGTCGGTTCCATGTCGGAGTTCAAACAGATTATTGGCCGTGGCACCCGTGTCAGGGACGATTACGGAAAGCTCTGGTTCAGCATCCTTGATTATACTGGCAGCGCTACAAGGCTCTTTGCCGATAGTGATTTTGACGGAGACCCTGCTCTGGTCAGCGAAGAGAAGATCGATAAGGCCGGCGCTACCTACGAGACGACCATCATAGAGGAAACTCCTGTTGTGGAAGATGGCGGCGTTCAGGATGACTACGGCCCGGCGGGAGTGGTCATTGATGACGGCGCAAAAGAACCCCGCAAGTACTTTGTCGATGGCGGACAGGTAGCAATTGCCGCCCATCTGGTCTATGAGCTGGACCCGGACGGCAAACAGCTGCGGGTCGTCAAGTACAGCGACTATGCCGCCGACAAGATACGCACTCTTTTTCCCGGCGCAATAAGGATGCGCGAACAGTGGGCCAACCCCAGGGAACGGGCTGAAGTTATCAGTCAGCTTGAGGAGCGTGGGATCAGCTTCAACGAACTTGCCGAATCAGTCGGCCAACCGGAAGCCGACCCCTTTGATCTCCTCTGTCATCTTGCCTTTAACGCACCGCTACGGACCCGCCGCGAGCGGGCCGAACGGTTGAAGCATGACCGGAAGGATTTCTTCGATCACTACAGCCCCGAGGCCAGGGGCATCCTAGAAGAACTGCTGGAGAAATACGCCCAGCATGGAACGGCGCAATTCGTCGTGCCTGATATTTTGAAAGTGCCGCCAATATCTGAGCGTGGGAATGTGATTGAGATTGCCGGGTACTTCGGCGGGGCGGAAAAACTTCGGGAAGCGGTGAATGAACTGCAAACGCTTCTCTATTCGGGATTCTAATTCTGGGATATTGATTTATACTGCAAACGGTAAAAAATGAGGTTTTTGTAGGGGCGATACCTCGTGTTCGCCCGCCTTTGGGTGGTGGTGCCCCCGGGGCGAACACAAGGTATCGCCCCTACGAAACAACATCAACATGTCTTTGAAATACGCAAAACCAGGCGGTCAAAAGGAATATTACTCGGTTTCCCGAGCAATTTCGTTTTCAGCTTACACGACTGGAAACCGATCAACTGGTCACAAATTGTGACCGGTTCAGCAATCTGAAACATTCCAGCTCGTTGCCATATACGTTTTCTTATTATCGATGATGACATTTATCACATTGGTGCATCGCTGAAAGACTTGGGGAATATCAGGTGGTGGCATGCGGTGCTTTTGTCCAACCATTTTCTGAAATGATATGTATTATGGTAAATAATTGACTAAAATGTATCTGAAGCGTATGGTCAGCCCATGGATATTTCAACAATTCTCCAACTGAATGAAATTGCCCTGGCGCAAGGAAAGTCGCACCAGCGTAAACGATATGTGTTTCAGAAGATTTTCGACGACACCGGCAAGCACCAGATTGGCCTTGTCGGACCTCGTGGTTCGGGGAAAACCGTAATTCTGAAACAGCTTCTGGCTCATTTTGAGGATACCGCCTGCTACATCTCGCTGGATGCTGTTGAGACTGGTGGCCTGTTCCAAGCCATTCAGACCCTCCATGAAAAATACAAATTCTCTCTTTTCCTCATTGATGAAATACATCATGAAAAACAGTATGCACGGGAGCTGAAAAAAGCGTACGACTTCATGGAAGTGCGCATCGTTTTTTCCAGTTCCGTCGCCCTGTCGCTCCATGAAACCGCCTACGATCTATCCAGAAGGGTAAATCTGGTCGCCATCAATCCCTTCAGTTTTCGGGAATTCCTCTATTTCACCAAGGAACTCGAACTGCCCTCACTGTCTGTCATGCAACTCTTGGAGAAGCAATGGGACGCAGCTCATATTCGCCAGGAAATCCATTTCGAAAGCTTTCTGAAAGGCGGGCTGTTCCCCTTTGCTCTCGAAGAGCCAAACATACTACCGCTCCTGGGAAACATCCTTGACAAAATCATTACCGGCGACATTCCGCTGATCGGCAGGCTGCTGACAGACGAAATTCCCATTTTGCACAGGATGGTGCGCTTTATTGGCTCTTCGCCCCCGGACGGAATCAATTATTCATCACTCTCGAACAACCTGAAAATCACCAAATATAAGGCTGAGCAGTATGTGCATCTTCTTGAACAGGCATTTGTGTTGAAATGCGTCATGCCTGTCGGGACAAATGTCATGAAAGAGCCGAAAATACTGCTGCGCCTGCCGTATCGGCTGTTGTTTCAACCGTTTGAGAATGCAATCGGCGCCATCAGGGAAGAATTTTTTGCGGAAATGATGATCTGTAAAGGAATCTCCTTCAACTATCTGAAATCGACAAGAGGGGCCAAGACCCCTGATTACCTGGTGCAATCCGATACGGAATCGTATGTTATCGAAATAGGAGGCCCCGGCAAGGGTCGTGAACAATTCAAAGGATTTGACGGAAAGAAGAATCTGATTCTTGCCCACGGCAACGAAACCACCGGAATAAAACGCCCCCTATTCCTGATAGGGTTTTAAACTGCTATCTTCTCATTATCGATGATGACATTTATCACATTGGTGCATCGCTGAAAGACTTGGGGAAGAGATGGTTCGCCTTTTCGAAGATGGATGTAAGCGCAATTGAAATGTTGCAACGGGTGAAGATATGAATGGGTGGGTGAGTTTGAGATTTGAAGGATAATATGGGATTTTCCATAAATGGTTCCTCAAATATCCGAAACTCTAACCTGACCCCAGAGGTTTTCCCATTCGGATTTCTAGAAGAAATTTTAGGGAAAGCGATCTTTGCGTTTACAGCAACGCGATCATTTGAAGAGGCCGAGATTGCTGAGGCCTACGACGAGTGGCTTCCCAAGCTTGAGCGTGCTCTTATAGATCCTCTGGGAAATCTGATTGATGCTTACGGAAATGCGGTGCGAGACAATTCGGGCGCTGTAATAGAGAATTTTGATGAGATCCTTGGCGATCTACGAAAAGCTTCACAAATGCGGAACATTCTGTGTCACGGATCATGGAGATTGCCGGACACGAGCGGAGCTTCGATTCCCTTCTTCGTGAATCGTAAAAAGGAGATTGTTGACAGCGCAATGGATTGTCAGTTCCTTGATCAGGCGCAGAAACACACGGCCGATCTGGCATGTGTGGTTATTAACACCGTTACCCAAATGGGTTTGCAGTTTCCTGGGTCGGCTGGTCCAGGCAAGACAATTTGGTAATCCATTATCATAAATCCGAGAACCGTAAGAAAATGGAGGAAGTATGGCTGTTCTGGTTGAGGGTATTTCCGTGATAATACGAGCAAGTGCAATTCATCAGAAATTTCCCGGAGGCTGGGACGCATTCAAACATATTGTTCCCAATCAAACATTGTGTGCCGACAATGAGATTGTTCGTATAGGTTTCATGAATCCAAATGACATTGAATCTTTCATAAAGAACCTTGAAAAAGAAGGGCTTGAATTTTTGAAAGCTGGAGAGGCTATTGATATTGCAGTTGCTGACCAGATGAGAGGATTAACTTCAAAGTGTAGCTGGGCAGAATTCGGCCGTATCAATTTAGGTTCTAAACGAAATCAGGAGGTTGGAGCCTGCCGATTAGTTGGCAGCCAAGTCATGCAAGTTGTAACTCCACCTGACTGGAAATTTGATGGTTCATTGAGTCAAACATATGGTTTCGTTCCATCTGGACAAAATCAAACTGGCTTAAAATTCCTCAGGCATGAAAACGATCTTGATGTCTACTACGATTCACTTTCAGAGAAAGAGGTTTACGTGGGGCGAACCGGAGAGTGAGTCCAAACCACTCGGCGGCAGACGGTCTTCGCTTACGCTACGCCGCTGCGCCTCGACCACGTTGTGCCCCAAGAGACAATAAAAATCTTCAAATTTCTGGTTTCCCGAGGCCCACATGCCGATAGATCTACAAGACACAGGCTATGTAGATAATGGAATAGAAGAAAATGGCTATGATGATACCGTATTTATTCCCGCACCTACTAATGACCTCTTCAATGGTCAAGTGCCAATAGAGCAAGCGATACAAAGGCTCCGCACAAAACTACTTGATATTTCATCAAAAAACCGTCTTATCAGCTACAGATACCCAAAAGGCAAATCAATTCAATTTGTCAATTCCCCGAACCTAAATCTCATATTCAATCGCCTTACCGAAAGCAAGCCTATTGGCATCAGCTTCGTTCAAGACCCTCCTGTAGGTAGCTATACACAGAAAAAGCCCGATGTAAAAGTCATTGCGGAATCTCTTGGGATAGATGTCGATATAGATTTCCCTCCCGAATCATGCGCTCCCAGTACCCATAGGCGCTTGTCTAACTTACAGGCCCTTTTTTACCCCCAAGATCTTGATAAAATATGCCGCAAAATTGCAAGCGAGGCTCGTACAGTAATCGAGGAAACCGGCACAAATATGCTGTTCCTTATTTTCGGATTCCTTGAATTCTATGATTCCGACGATTCAGAGAAACCGATTTATGCACCATTACTCGCTGTTCCTGTCACCCTAAATCGTGGGTCAATTGACCCAATAACCAGAACCTATTTGTATTCGATAAATTATTCAGGTGAGGATGTTCATTCAAATCAGACTTTGAATGAAAAGATGAAGCAGGATTTCACTCTTAATTTGCCTGAATATAACGATGAAGAAGAAATTGGTGAATACTTTACTGCAATCTCCCAGGCTGTCAAAAACAAGAATCGGTGGAGAGTCAGATATCAGCTGACTTTGGGGTTCTTATCTTTTGGCAAGTTGGCTATTTGGGCAGACCTCGACCCTAAAAAGTGTTCTGGGCTTCTGACTCACCCATTATTGAATGAAATATTTTCTGGCGGCAATGGGGGTGGTGTCGGACAATCCGCAGAAGATTACGAGATTGATAACCATTATCAGGGCGAACTCCCGCTAATCTATGATGCCGATTCATCACAGCATAGCGCAATAATAGATGTTATGGACGGGAAGAATATTGTAATCAATGGACCTCCCGGAACCGGAAAATCGCAGACAATTACGAACATTATTGCATCAGGGTTGAACGCTGGTAAAACTGTTCTGTTTGTATCAGAAAAGCTTGCGGCCCTTGAAGTTGTACGGCATCGACTGAATCACGCAAATCTTGGTCATTTTTGTTTAGAACTGCACAGTCACAAAACTCAGAAGAAAAAGCTGTTGAGTGACCTTCAAGACCGTATCGATGCCTATTTTGTTCCCCCTCAACAATTGCAAAACCGGATAACAACGCTCAACCGCCACAAGAAAGACCTCAATCGGTATGTTGAATTAATTTCTAGTCGAATTGGTAACGAACTTGGCCTAACTGTCCATGAAATCTTCTGGAAAACAGAACGATTTCGACAAATGAACTGTGAGATGGTCAATACCCTCACATCGTTGAACTACCAAAAGGCTGAAAACTTAACTTTAGATGAAATTGCCGATTTACGTGCAAAGGTTGAAGTTCTAGGGCAATTATATTCGACAGTCAAAACCTACGATTCCAATCATCCATGGTGGGGGTTTTTCCCAAAGCCCCTTGCTCCAGGCGATGATTCAGCAATAAGTCTTGTAATAAACGAGGCCAAGACTCTTGCTGAAGCACTTTATATTTTGACAATTGAGTTCCAAGAACGGGTTTCATTTTTGCAGGAACCATCACTTGATACGCTATTGTCTTTCAATCGTCTTGTTCAAGAACTATCGACTCCACCAGATAACCTGAGAAGTGAAATATTTCCCCGCGTATTTAATGCTGAAGACCCGCTTGGTAAGCATAACAGGGGTCTTTTGAATGGCGTAATTAGCACAGTGAAAAACGCACGGGAGCTTAAGGAACAAGCAGAGAAAAATATAGTTCCTAATTGCGAATTGAGCTATGAAACCGCAGGACCTATTCTGGAGAGTTGCAAGAGTCAACTATCAAAAACCGCTTTTAGCACACCACTTCATATTGTTGCTGAATTCGTATCAGATGCCGAAAATGCCCTATCTCAATTCAAGAACGTTATCTCAGAATACAATTACATTTATCAGTCTATACCCGGTTCAAACACTGAAAAGCTGGAAAAGTTTGATTCAAGGTTTAATGCAACATTGCCACTCACCCTTGAAGAACAGCCGGAATGTCTTATCAGAGAAGGTTCGAGATTTCTTTCAGAAGAAATAGAAAGCCTGAAACAATCTTTTGAGCGAGTATCTGCAATTGCACATCACAGGGAATTGAAATTTGATGGGACTCCAACAGAAGTTGAGAATTTGGGACGTGGAGAAGGTATCGCAGAAATTCTTCCTGGAGTCAGAATAGACGAATCGATACTTGAAAAAACAAGACAGGCCGCAAAATACTATCTATCAGACTTGCCTATCGGTGAGACAGATAGACGGCAACAGGGACTACATGACCTGAATGACCGGGTTAACCGTTTACTCTACGAAATCGGTGGATATGCCCAAAACCTGTATTTGACGTTTGACGGTACTCAGAAATCACTCGAATACCTTGCGACAATAAGCAAGATATCATCAGCTGCACCTACAGACCTCCTAGATTACCGTCACGCACCTCTTGCACATCCAATGTCGTTAGAGCTGATACCAAAGGCTGAAGAGGCGTTACAGTCCGAATTATTACAACGACAGGCACTTACTAACGCGTTCCATCTTGATGCTTTACCTGAATTGAGCACGTTGAAGAGTACCATGCTGACGTTTAGACGTGGTGATAGCCTTTTCAATATATTCAACAGTGACTGGAGAGCTGCAAAGAAGCTCTTTAATAACCTGTCCAAGAATAAGACAAAGCATAAGGCATCTGAATATGAAGAGAAAATATCAAAAATAATCAGCTGGCTTGAGTACAGAACGGCACTTACTTCCAACGAAGACTTCAAAAGGTCGTTTGGCCCATTGTTCAGAGGTCTTGATACAGACATCTCCAAAATTAAACGGTTGCACAACTGGTATATGGAGAGCATGGCAGAGTTGCTTAAGCATCCAGGGCTTATAGATAATGTCGATTTATCTACTATGAGTTCACAGACCATTAACCAGGTGGGGGCATTATCCGCAAGGATACAGGTAATTGTAGATGAACTTAATACCAGTTTGACCGAATGCAGGGATTTTCTTGGAGAAATCGCAGTACAGATGGACTCCGTTTTAGGCAGTCTGGATGGAATGAATATAGCAAGAAAATCAGCGAGATTGCTGATGCTTTGAGAGAAATTACCTCTTTCCTTAAAAACTACATAAAGCCAGATGTTTCCCCGGTTCGAGCAGTTGATGTATTGAATGCGAAATTAGAATTATCATCTGCCGTTGTTGATTTTGAAGCCCTGAATAATGGCATCAGGTTAATTCATGACAAGTATGAGCATTATCTTCCCGGAATATCCAAAATCCCTTGCAACAACTGGCGCGAGTATCTTTCTCAGCTTTCAAAACTGGCCAGCACAACCGCTTGTTTAGCCAGCTCAATACTTGAGTATGCAGACAGCAAGTGTGATTATTCAAAAGTAAGGGCATTCCTGGTTGCAAAGCTTGAGCTTGATAACGTGTTGTCAAGATTTGCCCCGTGCCCTGACAAAACAGAAACCGCAAGCTGGAAGGAATACCATTCTATAGCGGCTTCCCGAATTGCCACAGCTTCAGAGCTGGTCAATATGCTATTGCCTGTTGGAGTTGTAGGCAAGACGGCCAAAGAGATGGTAGACGGCCTGATTTCGAAGAAAAGATCCATCGATACTATTCAGGAAATCCATAACAACAAAGCAGTTATGGTCATGTTGCAAGACCTCTTTGACGGTATGGATACTGATTTAGAGGCTCTTTCAGCAACACTGGGGTGGGGCGAAGAGATTTCAAGAAAACGTAGCATACAGGGAACGCCACTTCTTTCATATTTGTTGAGCCAAAATGCCGTAGAGAACCTAGAAGATGCAAAAATACAACTACGAAAAATAGTGGAAACGCGCCAAAGGGTTCTGGCTAAACTCACTGAATTAAAGGAATTTGGAGAGTTTGACGCAAAAGAATGGAATTGTTCAGAAGACGATTATGCTCATTTGTTTCTCAAGCGAATAGAGTGTGCTGCAACCAACTTGGATGCTGTCTTAACCTGGTCAAGATACATTCATCAACGCTCAGTCTGTCATGATAACGGCCTGAAGACTTTTGTAAATCACGTTGAGAACAAAGTAGTACCTGTTGATAATATTGGCGACATCTTTGAATACATCGTTTACCGCTCAATCGGCAGGAAAATATACCGGCAATACCCGGAACTTGAGGGCTTTAGTGGTGAAAAACATGACAAAATACGAGCAGAATTTGTTGCACTTGATAAGGAAATCATCAATCTAACCGGCAAAAGCTTTGCCTATGATATCGACAAGTCAAAGTGTGTTCCTGATGGGGTTTCCAGCTATAAGGTTTCTGAATTGACGGATATGCACTTATTAAGGAAAGAAATTAATAAAAAGACCAAACATATTTCAATCCGACAGCTGATACGACGCGCAGGGGATGCAATTCAGGCACTGAAACCTTGTTTCATGATGGGGCCGCTATCCGTTGCACAGTACATACAGCAAGGCGCAATTTCTTTCGATATGATAGTGATGGACGAAGCTTCACAACTCAGACCGGAAGAATCGTTAGGTGCTATTGCGAGAGGTTCACAGTTAATCGTTGTTGGAGACCCCAAACAGCTCCCGCCTACCAATTTCTTTGACCGCCTGGCTGATGATAGCGAGGACGATGATGAAAGTGAAGCTGCATCAGTTTTTGCAGGCACAGAGAGTATCCTTGATATCTGCCAGCAACTGTTTCATCCGGTTCGAACGCTTAAATGGCATTACCGGTCTCAGCATGAATCCTTGATAGCATTCTCGAACCACAATTTCTACAATGGAAAGCTGATTGTATTCCCCTCACCATTTGCCAAAAACAACCGGCTGGGACTCCGCTACCGTTACATTAAGAACGGGGTTTACAAAGACCGTCAGAACATGGTTGAAGCACAACGGGTGGTGGATGCTGCAATTGAGCACATGATGAAATTCCCTGAAGAGTCACTGGGAATAGTGACGCTCAACCAGACACAGCGCGACCTTATCGAAGACTTAATGGACAAAAAAGTACGTAATATCGATGAAGCCCAGTCATTTATTTCGAATTGGGAAGAGGAAGGATGGCCGTTTTTCGTCAAAAACCTCGAAAATGTACAGGGTGACGAACGGGATATCATCTTCATCTCCACAACTTTCGGAAAGCCAGTAGGAGCTGATAAGGTTCGTCAGAACTTTGGCCCTATAAGCCGACCGGATGGCTGGAGGCGGCTTAACGTTCTATTTACTCGTGCCCGTAGAAAAATAGAGCTTTTCACATCAATGTTGCCAGAGGATATAATCATTGCGGCAGGTACACCAGCAGGGACAAGAGCCTTAAGGGATTACCTGGATTTTGCCAAGCGTGGGGTACTCGCTTCGACAGAGGTAACGGGACGTGAGGAAGACAGCGATTTTGAGATTTCTGTAGGCGATATGTTACGGAATCGAGGATACGAAGTTGTGCCTCAAGTTGGAGTCGCGGGCTTTTTTATTGACCTGGCTGTACGAAATCCCGACCGCCCTGGTGAATTCCTGGCAGCTGTTGAGTGCGATGGTGCCAGCTACCATTCCAGTGCTTCAGCCAGAGACCGCGACCGAATCAGGCAGAGTATCCTTGAGTCTCTTGGCTGGAGGGGCCGCATTTGGCGTATCTGGTCAACTGATTGGTTCTACAATCCAAGAAGGGAATCAGAAAAACTAATAAACTTCCTTGAAGAACGAAGGGAAATTTCCAAAACAGAGCAAATTGACTATGAGATCGAAGAGGTATTTGAAGAGGATGATACCGTAATTATTCAGCCAGCGCCAGAAGAAGCAGCTGATACTTTAGAACCATCTCTGCCCGTTGCAAATGAGGAACTTTATGTTGAAGTCGGAGATTTAGTCACCTATTGCCATGTAGATAACCCAGAAGAACGCAAAACAGCGACGATTGTTGAAACCGAAAGCAATATACAAAAACACTTTGTCAACGAAAACACCCCGCTTGCTAAAGCCATGCTGGATTCTGCCGTAGGCGATACTGTAGGAATTGTCGTAGCCGGTGGTCATCCTAAAGTAATCAAAATTCTGAAAATTCAGCGGCAGGGGGAGGGCTGAGGGACGTACTTGAAAAGTTGATTTGAGAGGGCAAAAGGGTCAGTTGGGAAAGTTTTCAAGAGTGTCGCCTTACGGGACCGGATATCTTGAAAGGCCGCATATCTCGGAACGGGGCAACTTCATTGAAATAGCCAACTATTTCGGCGGCGCGGAAAAGCTTCGGGAAGCGGCAAATGAGCTGCAAACGCTGCTCTATGCGGGATTCTAAGTTTGCGATATTGATATTGATGAATAAGTGGTTCCATAGGTTGATTCGGGAAAATCAACCGTTGTCATATCTGCATATATTATGAAGTTTCAGTGCTACTGGATCGAGATAAATGGGTGTTGAACAATGCGAAATACTTTATGAACACAGAGTAAATATTCCGTTTGGACAGATGACCTGTTTTTGCGCGCGCGTGAACTGCTCAACAATGAGTTGAACAAACCCGATAACAGATCAAATTCAAACCAAGAAACCGAGCGTCCTTGAAGGCCGCTGAACAAAGCATACTAGAATATCAATTCAAACTAAAATGTGGAGGAGATGATGAGTGTTTGGAGCGTAGATGCTGATGATATTAAAACCGAACAAGATTTTGAAGAGGTTTTACTTTACAAAACACCATGGATTGATAATTTTCTGGACATGGAAAGAGGAAGTAAATTTATTGTAATAGCAACAAAAGGATTTGGTAAAACATTTCTACTCAAAGCAAAAAGAATAATGTTTCAAAAAGAGCGAAAAGATATTCAGTGTATTCCTGAAAATAGTTTACTTGACAAACCTGCGGGTGAGACCATTTTCAGTGCTGAAATGTGTGATTTTTATAGTGGCACATCTAACCACTGGGTAACTATTTGGACGGCATCTATTGTAATAACGGTACTCAAACAGTTGGGTAAATTATCCGACGATGATTTAAGCAAGAAATTATCAGTACTAAAGAATAACAACTTAAAAACTGTTACAGACCATTTAGTAAACATTTTGAAAATGGGGCGTGAAAATTACTTCGAATTAGTTGACAACTATAATGAAAATCTAATTCCTAAGTCAAAGAACATTCATTCACCGATTGCAATATTTATAGATAATGTTGATGAATATTTTAAAAAACATATTAATCCAGAGATAATGCGCCCAAGCGATGTTGGTGAAGTATCGCCAACTATCTGGTATTATTCGCAGATTGGTTTAATTGAAGCAATATATCAATTACAAAGGTCAAATCACCATTTAAAGGTATTTGCTTCAATTAGAAAAGAAGCAGTTTTAAAACTTAAAGAATTTGACCCAATGATTCAGCAGTACCTTGGAAGCAGTGTAGATGTTGTTTATTCTCGGCAAGACATCATGGAGATTTTTATAAAAAATATTAAGAAAGATAAAAATCTCATTGATGCTTCAATAAAAGAAAATAATCCTATCCAAGCGTTTTTAGGGCTATTGCAAGTAACACATTCATTGTCTCGAGAAAAAGAAAACATCTTTGATTACATTTACCGCCACACGTTACAAAGACCACGCGATTTCATGGTTATTGGCGCAAGAATATCAGACACGAGACCATTAGATAGAACAGAAGATAATTTAAAGATAATAATCAACAAAGCTGCTTCCGATATAGCTACGCAATATATTAATGAAACATTACCGCATATCGATGGCCTTGATTATGACAAACTATTCGAGCTTATTGACAAAAACATATTAACAAAAAAAGATGTTAATAAAATATGCAGTAAATATAATAGTAATAGTTGCTATGATTCTGACTGTAAATTGTGTGATCTTAACCATGTATTTTGTAATTTGTACAAAGCAGGGCTATTAGGTTACATAAGAAAAGATCTTGTCTATGCGTCAAAAATACAAAAATTTGCCTTGCCTGGCGAATACACGTTTGATCCGAACGGAATATTACCGACATCTCCTTATTATTTTCTTCACCCAATATTAGAGGAAAAAATTCGGTCACTAAATCCAAAATTCGAGAAAAACATCGCCAAAATAATAATAGGTTATGATCATCCATGGAACGGGTTGAAGCAAACCACACCCTCGATTTTACCAGACCAATTAAGAGATGGCACAACAAAAAAAATAGTACTTGTTGCCTGTCATCCAGACGACGAAGTATTATCATCAGGAGCATTGCTTTTGAAGGCAGCGCGCCAGGGTTTTCAAATATTCTTGGTTTTGGTTACTCAGGGAGAAAGTAGTGGTAGTTTAAATGCAAAAAATCGAAAAGATGAAGCAAATGAAATTGCACTCAAACTTAACGCCACCATTACATTTTTAAACTATTCCAATAATGACCTACTTTGTGACGGCAAAATTGATCTTTCTGAAACAACAAAGGAAGTAGAAAAATTAATTAAAGATATTTCTCCTGATATTATTGTTTGGCCACACGGAGAATCACCTGACCAACATCAAGATCATGTAACACTCCACAAGGCGATTACAAATATCCAGAAACGTTATAAATCTGATCAATGTTGCTGGATTGCAGCACAACCACCTGTTTTCGGTGACAGCGGTTTCAAACCAACGAACTATTTAAAAATTGATGCCGAACTTTTAAAACAAAAGTATAGATTGATGAGACTGTATAAATCTGAAAAATTAAAAAAATTCGCGTCATATCAATTCATCAAAACAAAAGCCCTACATTGGGCAAGTGAAGGTAATTGTAGTTTTGATTATGCTGAACCATTTCAGCTTCATAAAGGCTTTCTACCACTTGAGCTTTTTGTGTGATTTAACAAAGGTGAAAAAACGATGAAACCCGTTGAAAACGTATACGAAGTTGCCTTTATACTTCTCAGCTCGGTTGGCGGAGCGGCTGTGATTATTTGGAGCCTTTCATCCTGGCTCGGAAAGGTTTGGGCTAATCGGATTTTGGAATCTGAAAAAGCCAAATATACTAAAGAACTTGACTCCATCAGACATCAATTTCAGGTCGAACTGAATCGTGTGTCTATCATTCATGAAAACCAAAAAATCAGCTTTCGAAACGTAATAATAGCATTAAGTAAAGCAATAAAGGCTTTAGAGCAGGCTTATGACGAAGAATGGTGTCCCATAAGTGATCGTAAATATGATGAATTGAGGAATATTGTGATCGAAGAATCTCTGTTTCTTGGGAAAGATGGAGAAAATGCATTGGATGTATTTTTGAAGTTTTTCGGAAAATCAACATATTTTCCAGAAATAGAAATTCAACCAGATCGGATGCTTAGGAACGTTTATGAATACTTGACTTACATCGATGGCAGAATTCGGGAGTACTTTAGAAAACGAATTGGACTGTCAGACGAAGAAAATCCGCTTTTTGAGGTTTACTTGCTAGACGTTTGTTTAATTCTCAATGACTACCATCCGAAGGGGAACCGGTTCACCTATGATGAAATCTTTAATTTTGATTTTGACTCTCCTCCATTGGTATTGATTGAAAAATATATATCTAATTTAGATGCACTTAAAGCAAATATGAAAAAATACATTGAAATAGTTGAGATAGACGACAAAAATAGGAAATTTTACTTTGAAGATCTTTCTAGGATAAGAATGTATTTGAAGCTTATATGTTCCAAGGGATAACGAACGTGTTTGAAAGTAACCGGTCGCCAAACACAGCCCGTTGAACTAATCCGCTTCGCGGAAAGTGCAAATCAAGCAAGTTACAAGTGAAAAAACTCACCAACCACTCAACAATCATTGGGGATCGGTATATGCACCCATTAACATATTTTGTTGACGAATCGATCAAGGTCTTTGATGGAGATGAAATTTGTGCGCTAATTGCAATTAAGACAATAGATTCTTCCAAGCTGAATTCACTTATCAGAGATTCAATAGCTAGAATTATTTCTGACCCAGTATTAAGTCAGCATAGCGGAATAAACGGCACATGGATTCCGCACTACTGTAATGACCACCCAATTGAAGTGCACCCGCAATTCTTGCGAGACATCTCCCAAATGCCATTTGAGGCATATATTGTATTTGGTCAAAAAAATAAGTTTCCGCAACTAGATGAGTACGACTGGTATGATAATCTGATAAAAATCCTATTTACGTTCAGGTTGTCTGCTGACAAGGGGCGCATTGATAGAGTCGTGTACGAGCAGCATGATTCCAAACTGGGCAAGAGGGAAATCCACCTACAGAAGTTATTTCAGTCAATGACTCAGAAGGATGCACAAAGACGAAGAACCGAGACAACCAGCATACTGGTTAAGTCTGCTGGCAAAGATGTACTGCCTCTATGTTTGTCAGACTACATCGGTGGAAGCTTTATGTCGTATCTGTGCGAGACTGACAAGTCAAAGCTGGGGCCAAAACGAAGAGGATTTGAATTAGTAGCAAAAAAGATACGCTGGATCAAGAATGCCGACAGTAGCGAAATATATACATCAAAACATCCATTTTATAAGGATTGACAGGCATGCTCCAAACTGCGAATATGCAACTGCTGGAGGGCGTGGGTAAATCGCCTCGGGCGCGAGTCGCGCTCGATTTTCTTCGACACTTTCAATCTTACCTACGTCCTCTGGCAATATGATTAAATACGAACTCATAAAAAACATTGATGGTCTAAGCCTAAATCTTGGGGTCACACGTGCATATCTGACTCAAGCCATTGAGTCGCCCATTCTTCAGTACAATGTTGCAAAGATCCCCAAACGAGGCGGTAAGGGGCGGCGCACTTTGTATCTCGCCAACGACATTCTAAAAGGCATACAAAAAATTATCCGTGATGACTTGACTGACAGAACTAAATGGCCGGATTGCGTTCATGGTTTTGTAAAAGACCGGTCAATTGCAACCAACGCAAAGTTACATCTATCGAAGCGTGTTATTTTAAATTTAGACATCAAATCCTATTTTGAATCTATAGACAAGGCTAAAGTCGCGCAGGTTTTTTGCACACTCGGAGCAACTGAAAAAATTGGCGATCTGTTGGCTGCAATATGCACATGCGATGACTACTTGGTGCCTGGGACTGTTTGTGCCCCTATTATTTCAAATATGGTGTTTTCCAATTGCGACAAAGACCTTCTTGAAATCGCAGCAAAATTTCAATGCACATACTCAAGATATGTTGATGACATTACATTTTCCGGAGAAAACACCCCTCCGATTAAAGAGATAGACAACGTACTTAAATACCATGGGTTTTTTAGAAATACAGAGAAAACATTTCGGCAGACCCGTGGTCGAAGGCAATACGTCACTGGATTAACCGTGTTCGACCGAACCATTCCAAGAATTCCAAAATGGAAAAAAAACGAATTCAGAAAAAAAATTCATTTTATGGAGAAATATGGAATAGATGGCCATTTATCCAGAATTGGAAGCAGAGAATCAGTCGTAGATTTTGTAATAAGGTTTGATGGGCTGATTAGCTTCTATCTATCGATCGAGCCACACTTTATATCTAAATACATGGGAAATTGGCAAAAAGCTAAGAATTCTTGGGGATATTAGCGGGCTCTCAATGCATTTCCCTCTGGAAGGGTCAACCACATATGAACCAACTAAAACGCCGTTAAGCCCTTTATTCTCCAAGGCGTAACGGCGTTTTTTAGGAAGGTTGAGGGGGCGTACTTGAAAAGTTGAGTTGAGAGGGCAGTCCCCTTTCTGGACCCTTTAGCCTCGAAGCTAGGGCTATTCTCGAAGAACTACTGGAAAAATACGCCCAGCATGGCACCGCCCAATTTATTGTGCCGGATATCCTCAAAGTACCCCCTATTTCGGAACGGGGCAATGTCATTGAAATAGCCAACTATTTCGGCGGCGCGGAAAAGCTTCGGGAAGCGGTAAATGAGCTGCAAACGCTGCTCTATGCGGGATTCTAATGCAGAAAGACTGATATTATTACCACGTATTCGTTGATATCACTGGAATAATTAAAGCAATTATTAAGTACTCTGCTATGGAGGAATGACATGATTGATATCCCACTTGGGCTTAGAAACACGCTTGAATCAGGGAATTGTGTCCTATTCATTGGGGCGGGTGTCGGTGGGCACTTAACTGATCCAGTCGGACGAAGTGCTCCTGATGGTGGTACTTTGGCTAGGGAGTTGGGGGACCACTTCGGAATTGACGTTGGAGATGCTCCGGATTTGATGAAAATCTCCAAGTTGGTTGAAATTCGTAAGGGGAGACAGGCCCTAGAGCTGTTTTTAAAAAAGAGACTAGCGAATCTTGAGCCTGACGAAAAGCTAAGGACTTTATTGACTCGAAGATGGAGAGCAATATTTACTACTAATTATGATAATAGCATAAAGCGTGGGTTCGAGTTGTCTGAATCACCACAACAAAATCCAATTATTATTACTTCAACATCTGAAATAGTTGACTATGATGCAAGGTTTCAGGTGCCGATATACTATCTCCATGGCGCATTGTTTGGAGAAGAGATAACTAATATTGTAATTACTGACGATGACTACTCTACATTCAGAGAAAGTAGGAAGATGTTATTTGAACTTCTTAAAAAGGAGTTTATTACCTGTCCCATTCTTTATGTTGGATATAGCAATAGAGACCCAAACTGGAAAATTGTACTTTCAGAGATTACTTCTGAATTTTATCCTTCGCCGTTACCTAAATCTTTCAGGATTGACCCTTATGCTGATGGCCACGACATAGAAATTATGTCTGCTAAGAACATTGATACTGTAAATGCTACCATTGCTGACTTCTCGGATACCATTGCAGCAGAACTTCCTATAGATGCTGGAATATCAGATCGTCTTGCTAAACTTAAGGTCAATATATCAGCAGATTTTTTAGATGCATTTGAACAAAACCCGGCCCCAGTAGTGCGCCTACTTTCATCATGGGAATACGTTAACGATGCCAATTTTGCGGGTGCACCTAATGTTCATAACTTTTTGCGAGGTGACCGACCAAACTGGGGTTTGATTGGAAAAAATGATGTCTTTGTAAGAGATATTGAAGAAGACGTATATAATGATGTCATTGACTTTGCAACAATGGAAAACGTTCGGCCTTTTCAATCAGTTATTCTTGGGTCAGCAGGCTATGGTGTTACTACATTATTGATGACTATTGCTGCAAGTATAATAAAAGAAAAAGCTGGAGCTGTTCTTTTCTTAAAGCCTGGTCGTCAACTGCTAGAGGGAGATGTAGATTTTGCCCTCTCAGTGATTAAAGGTAATGTTTATTTTATAATAGATAATGCTGCTGACAATCATCATAATCTGGCAGTAATGATCCAAAAACTTCGCGACGAAAAGAAAACCTGCTACTTCCTGGTTGGTGACAGAATAAACGAGTGGAGGCAGGTACAAGGGAAGGTTTCATTCAAGGAATTCGTGTTTGAACCTCTAACCGATCCTGAAATATATCGTTTGCTTGACTACCTTGCAAAACATAATGAGCTTAACACCTTAGAAGGCCTAACAAAGGAATTGCAATTTACCGCGATCAAGAATGTTCATGGCAAAGAATTATTGATTGCTATGAGGGAGGCAACTGAAAATAAAAGCTTCGATGCGATTTTGGAAGATGAATTTTGGGGTATTGGTGATGCCTTTTCAAGAACAATGTATCTTTATGTCTGTTTCTTTTATCAACATGGTGCATTTGTTAGGGCTTCTCTGCTTGCTGATCTCTTGGGTGTAGATGAGTCTGAGCTGTATGCTAGGACAAAAAGTTCGACAGAAGGGGTTGTCCTTTTCGACTGCCTGAACGAGAGCACAGGCATGTATGGTGCAAGAACCCGTCATCGTACAATTGCTAATATTGTTTGGGACAGGTGTGGTGATGCTACAGAAAAAGAAGGCATAATCTATAAGGCTCTGGACGCAATCAATCTGACCTACAAAGCAGATAAAGACGCTTTTGAGTACTTCACGAAGTCAGATTATATTGTTGACAGCATCAGGACCCTTGAGGGCAAAACAAAATTCTTTGAGGTTGCATGTCGTAAAGATCCTGTCAACCCATATGTTCGCCAACATTATTCTCGTATGCTAGTACGCGAAAACAGGCATGAACTTGCGCTGTCACAAATTGACGAAGCATTAAAACTTAACCAACGACTTAGGGCGCTTTATCACACTAGGGGCATAGTTTTAATGCACATGGCACATTTTGCGGAGAGTTCTGATATTGGACGACGAAGGATGGCACAAAGTGAGTCCATGTTTAGAAAGTGCCTGTCCATGTATCCCAGGGACGACTATAGCTATCAAGGATTGGCTCAACTTTACATTGGATGGGCAAAAAAGAGACCTGAAACACCAGAAGAGGTAGCTGAATATGTTGGTAAGGCGGAGGGGGTAATAAATGAAGGTCTTCGTGTTGTTCGGGTACGAGATGCCTTATACATTGAGTCTTCAAATATCCAACAGCTGATTGGAGACGAACCATCTTATCTTCGTGCTCTCGAAAACGCCGTTAGGGTGAATGATGCAAGCGTTATAGCACGGTATTTGCTCGGTCGCGCCTACCGAAAGGCTGGCCGTTATAATGACGCCACTACTGTATTAGAATATATTATCAAAAACTTTATAGATGAGTTTAGATGCTTTATCGAATATGGCTTGTGTCTAATTTACAAGAAACAGTCATACACCAGTGCGATAGCTGTAATGAGCCTCAGTACTCTTTATGGTTTTAGTGATCCAAGATACCTTGCAACACTGGGAGGTATGTACTTCCTGAACCAGCAATTCGAGGAAGCTACTAGAATATTCAGTGAGACTGGTAGGCGGAATTTCACTGCAAATGAATTGAACGCCATCCAGTTTATTCCACCTGACCCCACGGACATCTCACAGGAATTACGTTTTACCGGCTCTTGCATTAAAACAAAGCCAGGATACTCTCTCGTAGAGACACCCGGGTATCCGCCATTCTTGCTCCCTGGTTCAAAGTATGACGGGATGGTGATTCACGAAGGGGTTAAAATGTCCTTTGTTCCAGCATTTACTGCGCGAGGAAATATCGCTCATCGTCCGTTACCAACTTGAAACACTGCTCGAACTTTCCCTATTTCCGATCTTGAAATTAGAATATTTGCTTAATCCTAAAAGGAAACCAATGGCCCGCATCAAAAAAACCACTCAACCGCAAACCACAACCCAGCAATTGGGTTCTATCGTCAAATCCTCCCGCGACATCATGCGTAAGGACAAGGGGCTTTCCGGCGACATCGACCGGCTCCCCGTACTTACCTGGATCATGTTCCTCAAATTCCTCGATGACATGGAGCGAATACGGGAGGAAGAAGCGATTCTTTCCGGTGAGAAGTTCCGGCCGGCAATTGAGACACCTTATCGCTGGCGCGACTGGGCCGCCCGGGAAGATGGCATCACCGGCGATGAGCTGATAGCTTTCGTCAACAACGATGAAGCGGTTCGTCCGGATGGCACCAGGGGCGCCGGGTTGTTCGCCTATCTGCGCGGGCTCCAGGGAATCAATGGCGGCGACCGGCGAGATGTCATCGCCACCGTATTCAAAGGCACCATCAACCGGATGATCAACGGCTACCTCCTTCGAGACGTGATAAACAAGGTCAACGGCATTCACTTCACTTCGTCCGACGAAATTCACACCCTGAGCCACCTCTACGAATCCATGCTCAAGGAGATGCGCGATGCAGCCGGCGACGCGGGAGAATTCTATACCCCTCGCCCGGTTGTCCGCTTCATGGTCGATGTCCTCAATCCCATGTTGGGTGAAACCATCCTTGATCCGGCCTGCGGCACCGGCGGTTTTCTGGTGGAGGCCTACAACCATCTGGAGAAGCAGTGCAGTACCGTCGAAGAGCGAAATATTCTCCAGGGAAGCAGCATTTATGGCGGCGAAGCCAAGCCGCTCCCCTATCTGCTGGTGCAGATGAACCTTCTGCTGCACGGGCTGGAATTCCCCAGAATCGACCCGGATAACAGCCTCCGCTTTCCGCTCAATGAAATCGGCGACCGGGATCGGGTGGATGTCATTCTCACCAATCCCCCTTTTGGCGGTGAGGAAGAGAAAGGAATTCTCAACAACTTCCCCGCCGAGATGCAGACCTCGGAGACGACGCTTCTCTTCCTCCAGATGATCATGCGCAAGCTCAAACGTCAGCCAAAGCCCGGTCGGGCCGGGGTGGTCGTCCCCAATGGCATGCTCTTCGGCGACGGCATCTGCGGGCGAATCAAGGAACGGCTGATCAAGGACTTTAACCTGCATACCATAGTGCGTCTGCCCAACGGCGTTTTTGCACCGTATACCGGTATCCCCACCAACCTCCTTTTCTTCGACCGCTCCGGGCCGACAAAAGAGGTCTGGTACTATGAACAGCCGTTGCCGGAAGGGCGGAAGAACTACACCAAAACCCAGCCGGTCCAGTTCGAGGAATTTGCCGATTGCCTGTCATGGTGGAAAAACAGGGAGGAGAACGAGCACGCCTGGCGCGTGCCGGTAGAGCGGATCATCGAGAACGGCTACAACCTGGACATCAAGAATCCCACCGGCAAAGATGACTTCTAACATCTGCCGCCGGAGCAGTTGGTGGAGGATATTGTTCGGAAGGAGCAGCGGATTTTGGAGATCATGGGTGAGATTAGGCAGGTTCTGGCGGGGAGTGGACTATGAAACCGGTTGTCGCTCTGGATCAAGTTTATGGAAGAATCAGAGAAGTTCTCGCGGAAGCCCGTTCTCAGGCCTACCGGGCAGTCAACTTCTCCATGGTGCAAGCATACTGGAATATTGGCCGGGTAATTGTGGAGGAGGAACAGCAGGGAAAAAATCGGGCCGAATACGGCAAAAGCTTGATCAAGGGTCTCGCTGTGCGGCTCACTGCGGAATACGGCAAAGGGTTTGATCACTCGAACATCTGGAACATGCGGGCCTTTTATCTTGCTTTCACAAAAATCGACGCACTGCGTCGAGAATTGACCTGGACCCATTACCGCTTGCTGCTGCGGGTTGAAAAGGAAACCGCCAGGGATTTTTACCTTGATGAGTGTATCACCGCCAACTGGAGCACCCGCCAGCTTGAACGGCAGATCAATTCGTTGTACTACGAGCGTCTGCTGGCAAGCCGCGACCGCGAGCCGGTGCGGGCTGAGATTCAGGAGCTGGAACCCGGCCCCTCTCCGCAGGATGTCATCAAAGATCCGTATGTATTGGAATTTCTCGGTCTCGGAGATAATCCGAGCTTCCGGGAAAAAGTGCTGGAAGGAGCATTGATCGCCAAACTTCAGGAGTTTCTGCTGGAGCTTGGCCGGGGGTTCTCCTTCGTCGCCCGCCAGAAACGGTTCACCTTCGATGGTCAGCACTTTTTTATTGATCTGGTATTTTACAACTACGTCCTCAAATGCTTTGTTCTTATTGATCTGAAAGTCGGCACGCTGACCCATCAGGACATGGGCCAGATGCAGATGTACGTCAACTACTACACCCGCGAAATGATGAACGAGGGGGATAATGTTCCGATCGGCATTGTACTCTGTGCCGACAAGAGTGATACCCTGGTTCGCTACACTCTGCCGGAGGGGAACAATCAAATCTTCGCCTCTCGTTACAAACTCTATCTGCCGACTGAAGAGGAGTTGGCGGCCGAACTGAAGCGGGAGAAACAGGCCATTGAATTGGAACGGCGGCTGACAGGGGTGGCGGATGAGTAGCGCGTGGCCGCTGGTGGCTCTGGGGGAGATGTTGACCCACCGTAAAGAGTTTATCCAGATCAACGATTTGGATAAATACAAGCGGTGCCGTGTGAAGCTTCATGCCCAGGGCATTGTACTTCGTGATGCGGTTACTGGCGCGGAAATCAAGACCAAGAAGCAGCAAGTATGCAAGGCAGGGGAATTTCTGGTTGCTGAAATTGATGCCAAAGTGGGCGGTTTCGGAATTGTGCCAGATGAATTGAACGGCTCCATTGTGAGCAGCCATTATTTCCTGTTTGGGATAAATGAATCGAAACTGGACAGGCGTTTTCTGGATTTCTACAGCCGAACTTCGGTATTCCGTGATCAGGTGGCGGCGCAAGGTTCGACAAATTATGCTGCAATCCGACCTAATGATGTTTTCGGATATACTATCCCACTCCCGCCGCTGGCCGAGCAACGGCGCATCGTGTCGCGTATTGAGGAACTGGCAGTTAAAATTGATGAGGCAAGTGGTCTCAGGCGGCAGGCACTGGAGGAAGCGGAGTTTTTGTGCCGATCTCTTGTTTTCGGTGACAAAAATTCAGTTCTTACACCGATGCATGAACTGGTTCGACCACGAGGCCATACCGTAAACGTGAAAGCTGATGAAACATACCATTTTGCGGGTGTTTATTGTTTTGGAAGGGGTGTTTTTAGAGGTCAGAAAAAATCAGGAATGGACTTCGCATATAAGCAGCTCGGCCAGTTGAAGGCTGGAAATTTTGTCTATCCAAAACTTATGGCATGGGAAGGGGCACTTGGCGTAGTTCCGCAAGAATGTGACGGCCTTTATGTATCACCCGAATTCCCGATTTTTGAGGTCATGGAAGATCGCGTATTGCCAGAGACCCTTGATGTATATTTTCGGACTCCTTCTGTCTGGCCACAGGTTGCGGGTGAAAGTACCGGTACGAACGTCCGACGACGGCGGCTCAATCCTAAAGATTTTCTTTCCTACAGTATCCCGTTGCCATCCATGCAGAATCAGCTTCGGCTTCGAAAGGTAACGCAACATGTTGATGCTCTCAAACCTATCCAAGTTGAGACTAAAGCTGAGCTGGACGCTATGTTGCCGTCGATTCTGGACAAAGCGTTTAAGGGTGGTTTTCAATAAATATCAGTTAGATTAATGAATAGGATTTATTTATGGTTGAACCCATATCTTTTACGTCGTTAGCTCAGGCAATTGGGGGCTGGACATTCAAATACCTATCTACCAAAGTGCTTGATGAATTTAAGGATAGGTGGCTGAAGCCCTTCCTTAAAAGGCAAGACGTTGAAAAGAGCTTTTCCAGTGCAGTGGCAAATGCGTTAGCTGAATTTCAACAAAAATATCCTGAAATATACCAATCCTTGTTTGATGAAACTTTCGTCGAACAACATGCCGTACCTGAGTTATGGAATACAAAATACCTTGTTTGAACTCGATAGGAGGCCGTCGCGAGACGGTGTGCCGGTGAGGCAAAGGCGACGGAGAAAGAAATCATGATCCTCATGAAGCGGTGAAGTACGGTTTCATCAGTGGTGGCGGAGGGAGATGGTACAACCAGACGCTTTTCCAGCTTTCACCGGGAGACCGGGGGAACCATGAGGGGTCAGGCACTCACAATTCACCAGCATCCCTTTTGAAGAGAAAACGGTGGTGCGCAATGGTCACGAGGTTCTTAAGGGTAAGCTATTTAAACCTTCTAAGTAACTTATTGGTAACCACTTGATTTATATAAAAACTGGATCTGGTGTTTGAGATTGTTTTTCAACCAAATCAAACCCCAGTTCCTGGGCTTTCCTTCTTAAAT
>JBAYZR010000002.1:0-37422 GCA_041672425.1 Pedobacter sp.
AAACTGGAGGAGGAGGGGGTTCTGCATCTCAAGGGAGACGCCACTCTGGATGAAACCTTGTTGAAAGCCGGTATCAAACGCGCCAAAGGACTAATCTCGGTCGTTACCTCGGACGCATCGAATGTCTATATTACCCTTACTGCACGTGGTCTGAACCCGGACCTTTACATACTGGCCCGCTCCGGCGAAGAAGGCTCGGATATAAAACTCAAACGAGCCGGGGCCAACAAAGTGGTTTCCCCATACTTCATCGGCGGGACCAGAATGGCACAATCCATATTGCGCCCCAATGTGGTCGACTTTATTGAAATCGCCACAGGCAGCGAACATCTGGATCTGCAAATGGAAGAGATCACAATCCCTCCTCACTCAGCTTTTGCTGGGGAGACCCTGATAAGTTCAGGGTTTCGCAAGGAGATAGGCGTAATCATCGTCGGAATCAAGAAGTCACACGGCAAGATGGTCTTTAATCCTCATTCCCACTCCAAGATCGAGGGTGGCGACACCTTGATCATCCTGGGAGAACCGGGTTCCATTAGCAAGATGGAGGATCTGGTGGGACGTACCGCAGCAGATGAAGTTATCAGAAGGCACCGCAATGAACACAAACACAATGAATAAAAGAATCCATTGCCACGTTCCCTATCCACAACTGTCCACTTATATGGACTATGTCATAACACACGACATTAACCCCGAGTTTTTTTTCTCGGCCGAAACCCTTGATCATCTCATCTGGGAAGAATTGGCCGCTCAATCATTGACTCTCCACGCTGCCGGCCTGGCGACCACCATCCATGCCCCTTTTCTGGATCTGAACCCTGGCGCGCTGGATCCAACCATCCGCAAGGCTACCCATCGGAGGTTCCAGCAAGTCTTTCAGGCTGCCGAACTTCTGCAACCCAGTGTCATTGTCTTTCATCCCGGATTCGATGAACTGCGCTACGGCGAAAACCGAATGGCATGGCTCAAGAACAGCATCTCCTTTTGGGAGGAACTTCTCCCGCGCGCCAAAGAAGTGGGTTGCACTATTGCTGTGGAAAATATCTTCGAGAAGGAACCCTCCACCTTGCTCGGATTGCTGGAAGCTATCGACGACCCCAGCTTTCGGCACTGTTTTGACGTGGGACACTGGAATATGTTTACTACCGTCAGCATGGATAAGTGGTTCTCCGAACTTGGGCCATACATAGCCGAATGCCACATCCACGACAATCGAGGCCACTCCGATGAGCACCTGCCGTTGGGTGAGGGGCAGATCGATTTCAACAAGGTGTTTGAGTTGCTCAAACAGTACGCCCCTGGCGCAGTATGGACAATAGAAGCCCACAGCAAAGAGCGCCTGGAGCGGGCTCTGAAGAACATCGGGAAGTACCTCTAAGTAGACAGCCATCTGATCTTATTGATATTTTTGTGTTTATAGATGGAAATAGTGTTGGTTGTGTTAAAGGTGGGGTGACACTCACCGTACCAATCTTCGTCGCATACCTGTTACGGCAATCGGGAAGAAAATCACACACCATATAACCAGGTATGCAATTGAGGTCAAATTCGACACATCCAGTCTGCCGAGGGCGAATGCCCGGCATAGCTCGACTAGGTGAGTTAGTGGAAGTACCTTCGCAAAAAGCTGTGCCCAACCCGGCAAATTGTTTAGCGGAAAAAAAGTGCCGGAGAAGAGAAACATCGGCGTGATAAACAGAAAAATTGGTAAATTGAAAGTCTCGATAGTCGGAACTACTGATGTAAAAACCATTCCAATGCATGCGAAAGCAAAACCTCCAAGGAAAGCAACAGGCAACAGCAACAAAGCCTCCGGGAAGTGCAATAGACCGAAACAAGTTATGATGATCATCATGAGAGCAGAGCCGATGACCGATTTGGTTGCACCCCAGAGGATTTCGCCTGTGATGATCTCCTCGATTGTTAACGGTGTTGCCAGCATTGCGTCGAAAGTTTTCTGATAATACATGCGCACAAAAGATCCGAAGGTATTTTCGAAAAACGAACTCTGCATGATGTTTATTGCGATGAGCGCTGGCGCGATATATGCCGTGTACCCGGTTGTTTTGCCACCATATGACAGTGCCCCGACCAATCCACCGAGACCGACGCCGAACGCAGCAAGATAGAAAAGCGGCTCAAGCAGAGGTGGTACAAAAGATATCTTCCACGTCTTTTGATAGACCCGAAAATTGCGCTGCCATACGCGTATGAATCGTTTGCTCAAATTAAAACCGATCACTCTCTCAACTCCCTTCCCGTTAACCGCAAAAAGACATCCTCTAGCGTCGCTGGACGAAGCATGCAACCTTCACGACAATGCTCGCTGAGCAAATCACGATAAAGATTCTCACCGTCATTGCTATAGATAATCAACCGCTGACCTACGTCCTCAAAGACAACACCTTTTTCTTTAAGCGCCATACGGAGATCTGAACAAGGAGCTATGACTTCAATTACACTTTTTCCGACGTGATCCCGGATCAGGTCAAGTGGCTTTCCTTCAACCAGAATCTTTCCATGATCCATAATTATCAGTCGATCGCATAGACGCTGCGCTTCGTCCATATAATGAGTTGTCAGTAGAGTTGTGAGTCCGCGTTGCTTCAAATCATCCAGGCGGCTCCATAACTGATGTCGAGACTGCGGATCAAGTCCGCTGGTTGGTTCATCCAGTATTAGTAACTGTGGCTCGTTGAGAAGAGCTCGCGCCAGCACAAGGCGACGCTTAAGACCTCCTGACAGCTCCATAACGTTTGCATGCTCACGACCTTCTAAAGCTGTAAACTGTAACAGCGCCATAACCCGATCATTGACAAGATTTGAAGGCAAATCAAAATAGGCTGCGAACGTTTCCAAATTCTGACGTACCGTCAAATCTGGATCAAGATTGTCTTCCTGCTGACATACGCCAATTTTAGCTTTTAAGGATCTCCACGCACCATCGCAGTCAGTGCCGAAAAGAGATAACCGACCGCTTTCCCGTGGAGTGAACCCGTAGATCATACGGATTATGGTAGTCTTACCAGCTCCATTCGGACCAAGCAGGCCAAAACATTCACCTGCTTGTACTGTAAAGCTGATTCCATCAACCGCGATGTCTGAACCGTAAGACTTGCGTAAGTTTTCAACTTCAATTATTGCTGACATGAGATTCCTTTAGACATTTATTTGAGCTTAAAGAGAAGCCCATGGGGACGCCATGGAAACGCCCCGCCGAAATAATCGACGAGGCGTTTCTGCTGATCTGTTTTGAAGTTTCTACGAAACCACGATCCTTGCAAACCTGCGCTTGCCGATCTGGACAATGTATTCACCAGCGTCGGCAAGTTCCAGATTGGTATCGGAGACCTTTTCTCCATTAAGCTTGACGCCTCCTTGGTCGATGGCACGACGCCCCTCGCCGTTGGACTTGGTCAGTCCGGCCTGGCACATGGCCTTGGCGAGCAAAATAGCGCCCTCAGTGAGGCTGAAACTTACCTGCGGCATATCTTCCGGAATCTCATTATCACGGAAGCGCTTGACAAAGTTTTCCAGCGCCTCATTCCCGGCAACAACGCCGTGGAATCGGGTAACAATCTCGCATCCCAGTGACTTTTTGGCCTCCATGGGATGTAATATACCGGTCGCCAGTTTATTCTTCATTTGGGCCAATTCAGACAGCGACATATCCGAGAGCAGTTCATAGTAGCGCAGCATCAGTTCATCCGATATTGACATGACCTTGCCGAAGATCTCGTTGGCCGGTTCGTTGATACCGATGTAGTTACCCAGTGATTTTGACATCTTGTTGATTCCGTCCAACCCTTCCAGAAGCGGCATGGTCAGTATGCACTGGGGTGGCTGTCCCCACTCCCGCTGAAGTTCCCGGCCCATCAGGAGGTTGAATTTTTGGTCGGTTCCGCCCAACTCTACGTCGGACTTGAGAGCCACCGAGTCGTAACCCTGGACGAGTGGATACATGAATTCGTGGATACTGATCGGCTGCTGGGTCGTGAAGCGCTTGTGGAAGTCGTCACGCTCCAACATGCGTGCCACTGTATATTTGGAGGCCAGTGCGATCATGCCTCCCGAGCCCAACTCATTCAGCCACGTCGAGTTGAAAACCACCTTTGTCTTGTCCGGGTCGAGGATCCTGAATACTTGTTCCTTATAGGTTTCAGCGTTCCTAAGCACGTCCTCTCGTGTCAAAGCCTTGCGGGTTTCCGACTTGCCTGTAGGGTCGCCGATCATGCCGGTAAAGTCACCAATCAGGAAGTTGATCTCGTGGCCCAGTTGCTGGAACTGACGCAGCTTATGTATCAGTACCGTGTGTCCCAGGTGCAGGTCAGGAGCCGTTGGATCAAAGCCGGCCTTGATCTTGAGCGGGACGCCGGACTTCAGCGACTTCTCCAGCTTCTCCTCCAGCTCCTTCTCGATCAGGATCTCCACGGCGCCGCGCCTGATAACCGCCATCTGTTCAGCTACGGACATGCTCAACTCCTTTGTATTAACAACTAACTGCAATTCGCTCAATCGTGAACGCCTTGCCGTTTGCTTCGTCGATCCCAACCACCACGCCATTCAGGCGGATATCCTTCTTGGGAACCTCGAACTTGACCGGCAACTGGGTCAGGAATTTGCGAATAGCCTCTTCCTTGCCGATCCCGATCACCGAATCAAAGCTACCGGTCATGCCTGCATCAGACATGTACGCTGTTCCTTGGGTCAGGATGCGTTCATCGGCAGTCTGCACATGGGTGTGAGTGCCGATCATGGCGCTGACCCGCCCATCCAGATACCAGCCAAGGGCCGCTTTTTCAGAGGTCGCCTCAGCGTGAAAATCCACGAAGATGACAGCTGTTTCCCGTCGCAATATCTCGATCTCGCGGTCGGCCGTACGGAAGGGGCATTCCAGGTTCTTCATGTAGATCCGGCCTTCGAGATTAATTACCCCTACCTTGACCCCGCCAGGGGTGGTCAGGAGCATACTCCCACGACCAGCTGCCCCCTCGGGGTAATTGGCGGGGCGCAGGATACGCGGATTGGCCAGCACCAGCGAAACCTGTTCCTTCTTGTCCCAGATATGATTGCCGCTGGTGATGCCATGCACCCCCAAGTCAAACAACTCCTTGACGGTATCGGTTGTCAGGCCGAATCCCCCGGCAGCATTTTCGCCATTGACAATGACAAGATCAACGCAATGCCGGTCCACCAGGTGATCCAATTCCCTGGAAAGCGCCTGGCGGCCCGGCTTTCCAATGATATCCCCAATAAAGAGGATCTTAACGGGCATAATCCACTGCCCTGGTTTCCCTTATGACGTTTACCTTGATCTGACCAGGGTAGGTCATCTCTGCCTCTACCTTTTTTGCGATATCGCGGGCCATGACTACCGATTGCTCGTCGGTTATCTGCTCGCTGGAAACCATGACGCGTATCTCGCGGCCAGCCTGGATGGCAAACGACGAACTAACCCCATGGAACGAGGTTGCAATGCGTTCCAGGTCATCCAAACGCTTGATGTAGGTCTCCATCATCTCGCGCCGCGCTCCGGGCCGGGCGCCTGAAAGGGCATCGGCCGCTTGAACGAGCACTGCCAGCACGGTAGCCGGTTTTTCATCCTCGTGATGAGCCATGATAGCATGAACAATCTTGGCGTTTTCACCGTACTTGCGGGCCAGATCGGCGCCAATCACGGCGTGGGAGCCCTCCACCTCGTGATCCACGGCTTTTCCCAGGTCATGGAGCAATCCTGCCCGCTTGGCTTGTTTGACGTTGATGCCCAGCTCGGCAGCCATGATGCCGCAGATAAATGCAACCTCCAGCGAGTGCTGATAGACATTCTGGGTATAGGAGGTACGGTACTTGAGGCGTCCGATCAGCTTGAGAACTTCAGGGTGAATTCCGTGTACTCCCAGGTCAAAGGCGGCTTGATCGCCAGCCTCCTTGATGGAGAGTTCCACCTCCTCGGTGGACTTGGCCACAACCTCTTCGATGCGACCAGGGTGGATACGTCCGTCGGTGATCAGCTTTTCCAGCGACAGACGAGCCACCTCTCGGCGTACCGGGTTGAAGCCGGACAGGATCACCGCTTCCGGTGTATCATCAATGATCAGGTCAATGCCGGTGGCCGCTTCCAATGCACGAATGTTACGTCCCTCGCGACCTATGATGCGACCCTTCATCTCGTCCGAGGGTAGTGGAACAACCGAAACGGTCTTTTCAGCCACATACTCGCCGGCGTAACGCTGGATGGCCAGGGAGATGATCTCCTTGGCCTTCTTGTCGGCCGTATCACGGGCCTCTTCCTCTATGTTTTTTATGCGTTTGGCCGCATCATGTTTGGCCTCGTCCTCCATGGCATCCATCAGTTCTTTCTTGGCCTCAACAGCAGACATGCCCGAGATGACCTCCAGTCGGGCTCTCTGCACGTCAGCAGCCTTATTCTGCTCTTCGTTCCGCTGGGCAATAACTTGCTCCTTGTTGGTAATAATCTGTTCTTTCTTAAGGATATCCAACTCCTTCTGTTCAAAGAGGGCTATTTTTTTATCCAGATTTTCTTCTTTTTGTTGCAGCCGTTTCTCAAGATTATGGAGATCCTTCTTTTTCTCGGTCATCTCCCGTTCATACTTTTCCTTGGCCTGAATTGCTGCGTCCTTGGCCTGAAGCTCTGCCTCCTTGGTGATGGTGTCGGCCTCGCGCCGCGCATCATCTATCATCTTGGACGCCAGTTCCTCGGCCTGCTTGACGATAGAGCTTGAATCTTTTTTACTTACCATGCTGCCGGCTAAATAAGCTCCGACTGCTACTGCCAGGGTAATAACAACCATCCAGATACTTACTTCCATATCTATAACCTCCTCTATGTTAATACGGGCCATCATGGTGGCGCCGGTTACCTCTTAAATCGGTTACAAAAATGTTTTCTACCGTACTACACGGACAACCCGCTTGTCAGTGACGATAATCCCCATCCTCATATCATGTTCTTCAGCGGGTATATGGCCGTCGATCAACTGAAAATCATGGCACAATCCCACAAGGTGGATCTTTTGACCCATCTTACCTAAAAAAAGATCGTAAAAACCCTTGCCGTATCCGATACGATGCCCGCGCTGGTCAAAAGCAACACCAGGAACAACGATCAGCTCCGCCTCGACAACTGCATGATCAGCCCCCACAGAACAAGGCTCAAGGATGCCGAAGCTTCCTTGAGTAAGACTCTCCAGACCCTTTACCTCACGAAATACCATCTCCTGACCGCAAACCGCAGGATACAGCACACGTTTCCCGGCACTGAAGGCCGTTGCCAAAATGTCAGACGTATCGGTCTCGTTATGAATCGGTGAATAGAGCGCAATGCAGGATGCCTGCCGGTACTCCTCAATCGAAAATAGATTCTGCTGGGCCAGCTTGCTGAAAGCAAGCCATTCGTCATGACTGAGCGCCCGACGCTGTGTGAGCATTTGCCGACGTAGCGATCTTTTGGGCATATTACCTTCTTGTTACATATGAATTACGCACACTACTGTGATGATACCCGGGGATGTGGCCGGGAGGAGGTCGTCAGGGAGGGAGAAAGGCAGGGAATAGCTCGTAAGTATCGGGGAATTATATGATTTCCTGTGCTCCTGGAGCGATTCCGTCCTTTGGTTGATGGATATATTCTGTGGATTCCAGGTATCAGCAAAACAGGGGCAATGGATCTGCCTCACCTGTCGGGACTGATTAGTGCAACTGCGAATATATTATCAAGTCTCCCTGAAGAGACCCTGTATCTATGAACCTATGCCAAATATTAATCAGGTATTTTTCAGCTTCTCGATAATCCCTTGCAGCTTTTCATCAATGGAAGAATCTCGCTCACGTTCGTTCCGCAGAGTTAGCAGCTCTTCGGCTGTATTGAGCAGTGCCAGCGTCAGCACCAACTGGACATCCCCGCTCTTGAGAGCAGATCCAATCTCCCGTAGCATTCCATTAACCAGGGATTCGACCGCATGGACCTTTTCGGCGGTGGCCGAACTCCTGACCGAGAGTTCCCGACCGAGCACCGTGACCAGGTGGCTTGTTTTCATACGATGCCGCTAGATCGCTTCCAACTTGCCGAGGATTGCGTCAACGCGAGATTTGAGGCCCTCGCGTTCTTCCTGGAGCTTCTGATTCTCTTGGGTGATACGCGTATTTTCTTCTCTCAGAAGAGTGTACTTTTCCACAAGATCAGTTACCTTTTTTTCCAGTATCTCAAAGAGTTCTTGACTCATATTAATAGTTTCCTTTCTGGGCACACAACTATACTTACAGGGTGCTACGAAGTCAAGCCCTAATTGTGTAAAATCGGGGACTTCCCTTGTTTTGCTACTCCTGAAACAGGGCATCCGTGAACTCTTGCGGATCAAAATCACGCAGATCGTCAATCGTCTCACCAACGCCGATAAAACGTACCGGCAAGGCGAACTCATGACTCACTGCCACTACAATACCCCCCTTGGCCGTCCCGTCCAACTTGGTCAGGGCAATACCCGAGACGTGGGCGGCCTCCTTGAAGAGTTTCGCTTGGGAAAGCGCATTCTGACCGGTAGCGGCATCCACAACAAGAAGCGTTTCATGAGGGGCGCCCGGAATCTCACGGTCGATGACCCGCCGGATTTTTTTCATCTCCTCCATCAGGTTGACCTTGGTGTGAAGCCTCCCGGCCGTATCGATAATCAGAATATCCACTTGCCGGGCCAAGGCGGCCTTGCAGGCATCAAAGACCACCGCCGAGGGGTCGGCGCCCTCCTTATGACGGATAACATTCACGCCGGAGCGATCACCCCAAGCCGTCAGTTGCTCGGCGGCAGCAGCGCGAAAGGTGTCGGCAGCAGCCAGCAGCACCTTCTTGCCGTCGGCAGTAAAGCGGGAAGCCAGCTTGCCTATTGTGGTCGTCTTACCAACCCCATTCACACCTATCACCAGCAGCACAAAAGGATTATGACTGCCAATCTCCAACAAACTATGATGGGCTGTCAGCCGAGACAGGATTTCATCCTTCAGGGCTTGGCGCAATGCCTCTCCATCCTTAAGTTCGTTGCGGCCCAGGCGCTGCTCCAAGGTGCGGATCAACTCTACAGTCGTCTTGACCCCGATGTCGGAGGTGATCAGGATCTCTTCCAGTTCTTCCAATGTGTCAGCATTGATCTCTTTCTTGCCGAGCACAAGGGCGTCGATTCTCCCGATCAGGCCATCCTTGGTCTTCTTCAGTCCCGACTTGAGTCGTTCGAACAGGCCCGGCTTGATGACAGGTTCAACACTGGGCGTTACGACCGGTTCCAAAACAGGAGGCGCATCCTGCGGCGCGACCGGCATAACAACCATGTCCTCAACAGCTGGCGCATTACCGCTGATCTTATCAATAAACCCTCGAAAAAAACCCTTCTTTTCCTGTTTTTCCATTATATCTCCTTCTTACACCGGCCAACTGCAGCGTGAAAGTAGTACATAGCCAGAGCCACCGGGCAGCAACGGCCAATGCTCATCACCAACGAATAGTCCGGGTCGACACAGCCGATGATCAGATGTCCGTCGGTGGCAGTCACCACCACATCCTCGACATCACCCACCTGTATTGAATTCTGGATCTCTTTGAGGCGACCCAGGATAATCCCCTTGTGAGCAGCAACGAATCGAATATCGTATGGTTCGCAGTGGCAGTACTCCTGCACCGCTTCACCCTCCCAGTCAACCAGGATGGCGCCTATCGCGTGCGGTGTGCAATCAACAAGTTCCTTCAGAATGCTTTTAAATGGCATAAAACAGACTCCTCAAATTTACACATACACACGAATTGCAGCCACTTGTCACAAATGAATCATACAATCTGATTATCTGATGATCAAGGAATCATTCCTGCTCGCCAGAGCATTTAGGCGCTTCCGACTTGAGAGTTTACACTTTCAGAGAATAGGCTTCACCCGCAGAATTTATGGGTAACCTCCGGTTCGGGGAGCTTCCCAACTGTATGATATAAGGCTAGTTTTATGACTTCAAAACTCTTAAATCCGTATGCTTTTTTCGTAGTCACTTTGGCTTTGTTGTTGAGACCCTCTCGCTTGAGAACGTAGCGCTGGTTACGAAGCTTGGAGGATTATTCCCGCACTTGCCCATCCCCATAGACGATGAACTTGGTGGTGGTCAGATCCTCCAGCCCCATCGGGCCGAAGGAGTGCAGCTTGGTGGTGGAGATACCGATCTCTGCCCCCAGGCCGAGTTGGTTGCCATCGGCAAAACGGGTGGAGGCATTAATCATCACGCAGCTGGAGTTGACCTCGCGGATAAAACGCTGGGCGCGGGAATAGTCACTGGTAATAATGACCTCCGTGTGCAAAGAACCATATCGGTTGATGTGGGCAATGGCTGCGTTCATATCATCAACTACCCGGCAGGCCAGAATCAGCTCCAGATACTCGGCCTGCCAATCCTCCTCGGTGGCTGGCGTGGCAAAGGGCGCATACTGACGAAAGGTTTCGTCGCCGCGCAGTTCCACCTTTAGCCCTTGCAGGGTGGCCGCGATTCGAGGGATGAACGTTGCCGCGGCATCCTTGTGGATCAGCAGGGTCTCCAGTGCATTACAGACACCGGGACGCTGTACCTTGGAATTGATGATGATCTGTTCAGCCTTATCGAAATCTGCGCCGGCATCCACAAAGATGTGGCAGACACCCTTGTAGTGCTTGATGACCGGTATGCGCGAGTTTTCCACCACAAAACGTATCAGGCTCTCTCCGCCGCGCGGGATGATCAAGTCGATCGATTCCTCCTGTTTGAGCATCTCCAGCACCCCTTCCCGTTCGGTGAAGGGGATCAGTGACAGGGCTGCGGACGGGACGCCCTGGCTGGTCATCACCCCCTGCAGGATCCCGGCGATGGCCCGGTTAGAGTGGATCGCCTCGGAGCCGCCCCGCAGAATCACGGCGTTACCCGCCTTGAGACAAAGCGCTGCGGCGTCTGCGGTGACATTGGGCCGCGCCTCGTAGATTATGCCTATCACCCCCAGCGGTATGCGCATCTTTCCCACCATCAGTTCATTGGGCCGCTTCCACATCCTGGTGACCTCGCCGACCGGGTCCGGCAGCGCAGCTACCTCGCGCAAAGCATCGGCCACACCTTTGATGCGCTTTTCATCCATCATCAAGCGATCAAGCATGGCTGTTGAAAGCCCTTTTTGCTGCCCCGCTTCCAGGTCTTTGCGGTTTTCGACCATAAGTTGCAGAGCTTCCTTTTCCAGACTTTCGGCCATCCTCAACAACATATCATTCTTCACACACGTGGAAAGCCGCGCCATGGCCAGCGAGGCCTGGCGGGCGTCTACGGCTATCATCCCGATCTTTCCGGCTATACTCATCATATCCTCTCCTGACACGAAATAATCCAACCAACCTGGGCTACCAAAAAACAAAGTCTACGCAAAAACCAACTGCCCTTCAATAAAATAACTCCCTCACGCCGAATATCCGGATAATCTTATCAGGTTTGACAATTATATGAATATCCCGTAAATTCCACATTGATTCCAGAATCAAAGTTCATTCACTCACCGGATTCCATGCAGATACTTCGCAATCCCGATTTCTCAAAACCTTGCAGCTTCAACTCCGTTGTCACCATTGGCAACTTTGATGGCGCCCATCTCGGACACCGCGAGATTTTTCAACGCATGAAGGCGGTGGCTGCCGCAAACGCCTATACTACCGTTGTCGTGACCTTTGAACCGCATCCGCTGTCAGTTCTGGCGCCCGAGGCCGCGCCCTCTCTCATCACAACCTTTGACCAGAAAGTAGCTTTGATTGCTGAAGCGGGGATCGACTGTCTGGTGGTAATTGAGTTCACCCTTGAATTTTCCCGAATTACGGCAGAGTCCTTTGTTCGCGATCTTCTCTGCAAAACTCTTGGCATGCGCCATGTAATTATCGGTCACGACTATGCTTTTGGCAGGGGCCGCCAGGGGAATTACGAAACATTGGATCGTCTGGGGGCGGAATGCGGATTTTCTTTACAGGATATCGATCCGGTCGGTGAGGGTGGCGCCATCTTCAGCAGCAGTCTTGCCCGTCGCTTGATCGGTAGTGGAGATTTGCCGGCGGCAACTGCCATACTGGGGAGATATCATGTGATTTCAGGTCAGGTGGCACATGGTCGCCAGATCGGCTCCAAACTCGGTTTTCCCACAGCCAACATCACAACACGCAATGAACTTATTCCCCCGGATGGGGTGTATGCGGTCATGGTGGCTGTTGGTGATACTACCCTGCAAGGCGCCTGCAGTATCGGTACAAATCCGACCTTTGGCAATAGCGAACGAACCATTGAGGTGTTTTTGCTGGACTTTTCCGGACAGCTATATGATCAGGAAATAGCGATCTGCTTTGTACAGCGTCTGCGGGAGGTGCGACGATTCTTTGACGTTGAGGAGCTTATTCGAACAATTGAAGGCGACGTTGTCATGACCAGGGAGATCCTGTCCACCATTGACAGAAACTTGATCAAGCCTCTGCTGAACGTTGTTCCGTTTAGATCATGATGTGAAAAAGTCCTTTGATTATAAATTTTGGCTGGGGATCTGCGTCAGTATATTCTTCATGGGACTTCTACTCAGGAAGATCGATTTCCGGCAGTTGGCTACGGCGCTGCGAACCATGGATTATCGTTTCCTTGTTCCGGCGGTGTTGTTTACGTTCATCAGTTATTTTTTACGGGCAGTACGTTGGAAATTCCTGCTCATTCCCGAAAAGAATATTTCGCTGAAATCCCTTTATCCCGCCACCATTATCGGCTACATGGCCAACAACCTTCTCCCGGCCCGTTTGGGTGAATTCGTGCGGGCTTATGTCCTGGCGCAGCGTGAAGGCCTGGAAACCCCTACGGTATTTGCCTCTCTGGTAATCGACCGCCTTTTTGACGGATTTACCGTCATACTTATGCTGCTGATTACCCTGCTTGCTCTACGCCTGCCTCAAGGGATGGCAGATGCCGATACGGCGCTAAAGGTTGGTGGAATTGTGACTTTTCTGCTCTACTGCACGGTAATTGTTTTCCTGTTTCTGCTCAAACAACAAACCATGAAAACCCTGGCGTTCGTAAAATTGATGCTGAAGCCTTTCCCGGCACAGTTTTCAGAACACCTGATTCCGCTTCTTGGTTCATTCATTGCCGGAATCAGGATGTCTGCTCGTGGTGGGCATATCGCGGCGGTGCTTGTGTCTTCGGTGTTGATCTGGACCTTTGCTGTCCTGCCGGTGGATATGATTTTGCAGGCATTCGGTATCCACCTTCCAATTACCGCTTCGATGTTTATCATGGTTCTGTTGGTGTTTGCAGTGATGGTGCCCGCATCGCCCGGTTTTATAGGTACATATCATTATGCTTGTTTCAAGGGTCTTTCTACCTTCGGCATTGCTGAGTCAACCTCCATCAGTATTGCCCTGATCATCCATGGCTCGGCATTTTTTCCGGTGATTATCGCGGGTTTTTATCATCTTTGGAGCGGCAAGATATCACTCAGTGCTGTTCGAAAGGCTGGCGCCACCAGATGAAGAAACCTTTGTTCAGTCCATTCCTGTTCCAGCTTTGTGGGTGCGTGAACCTGTTTGCCATTCTTGCGTTTATTATCCCGTTTGCTCTGTACATGGCTACGCTTGCCCCCTCGGTAACCTTTTTCGACAGCGGTGAGTTCATTACGGCTGCATCTTCGCTCGGGTCGGCCCATTCTCCCGGATATCCGCTGTTTCTGATGTTTGCAAAACCCTTTGCCTGGTTGCCGTTTGGTAATATTGCCTTTCGTATCAATATGGCCACGGCGTTTTCCTCCTCATTGGCCTGTCTGGGTGTCTACCTTCTTACGGTGTACCTGCTTCGAGATGAACGTGTGGTGGATGACGAACGCTTTGCCAGTTTTGCAATTAAAGCCGCCGGGTTGGCTGCGGCACTCACCTTCAGTGTTACTCCACGGCTCTGGCTTCAGTCCAATCATGATAAACCCTATCCACTGCTGGCTTTTATCACGGCAATGATCTTCTATCTGCTGCTGAAATGGCGGGAACGCTACAAAAATGGCCAGGAATGCCCCGCATACTTGTATGCGTGTACTTTTATGGCAGGGCTTGCCATGGCAAGCCACCAAACAGTCGTACTGTTGCTGCCAGCCTGGGGGGCGCTAATCATTCTTGCCGATTGGCGCATGATTACAAGGGTTAAGGAGATTGTTCTGGCAACCGCCTTTGCAATGCTTGGTTTCTCCGTACATCTCTATTTGCCGCTCAGGGCTACCCGAAATCCAATCCTTAATTGGGGCGATCCCAAGACCTATGAGCAGTTCATGTGGCATTTTCTGCGCAGAGGCTATCCGAATGAGCCGCACTCTCGTGATGCGTCTCTCCTTTGGGCACAGATCAAGGCTTTTAATGTACCCCACGAATTCACTTGGTTGGGGCTAATCTTGGTAGTTCTCGCTCTGGTTCACCTCTGGAAACGCCAGCGAGATGTGATTATTGTCTACTTGACAGCCATTGTGACATTTCTGCTGGTCATAGTCGGATACTTTAATACGCCGATTGATATGATTTTTCTGACAGAGGAATTTTTTACTCCACTGTATCTGTTAACCGCAGTGTTGACAGGTATCGGCTTGTTTCATCTTTTGTCAATTGCGATAAAAAACGCTCGGCTTCCGAAGGATTTTACCGCCAAAGTATATTGCCTGGTTATGGTTATGTATTTTTCACTGCCCATCTCCCTTTGCGCCATGAACTATTATGAAAACGATCAGCATAATAACTATATCGCCTATGATTATGCTACTAACTCCCTGCGCTCATTACCACAGAATGCGGTCATGTTTACCTGGGGTGACAGCGGAGCCTTCCCTCTCTGGTATCTGCAAGACGTAGAGCGAATGCGTGAAGATCTGGACCTGCCGCATACTCCTCACCTTGTCTTTGACTGGTACCTGGATTCCATGCCGCGTCTCTTTAAAGACAGCAACTTGCATAAATTCGATATTCAGTCTTCCGGACCCGATGCAAGCCTGCGCATTGCTATCACTGATATTATCGACCAACGGCCAACCTATATAGATTTTTCGACACGGTACTCCGTTGTATTTAATGACTACAAACCAGTCCAGAAAGGTATTATATATCGAATGCGGCGTATCAGTGAGCCAGGCGGACTGCCGGATATTTCAGTATGGGATAACTACAATAACCGGGGTATCCTGGAAAAAATATCGTTCCTGGATCTGGATACCGGCAAGGCCATTCTGATTTATGCCAACAGCTATCTAGAGGCAGGAGAGTTTCTTATGAGCATTGGCCGCCAGCAATATGGTATACCGATGGTACAAAAAGCAGAACTGATTTCTCCCGAGATGAAGGCAGCTGTACAACAGGTTCTCATGCGATATGGCGTGACGCCGTGATTAAGGGCCCTTGAATAAACTGATTTCCAAGTCCCTGGACAACAACTCCTAACAGCTTGACAACAGGTGTTAGTCCGCATAAAATTAATAGGATAGTGTTTTTTTGGGGGGGGTATGCAGCCAAGCAGGCTAGGAGATATCCTGGTTAAAAATAATTTGATTACGCAAGAGCAGCTTGCCAAGGCGCTCGAAGAGCAAAAACTCTCCGGTGGTCAGCTTCGTCTGGGCACCATTCTTGTTAAGCATAATATCATTAAAGAGTTGGATCTCACCTCGTTCCTGTCAAAACAATACGGTGTTCCAATAATAAGCCTTGCCGACTACGATATTGATCCAGCCATCATCAGGATCATTCCAACGGAAGTTATCCAAAAATATCAGCTTATTCCGGTTAATCGAGCCGGTGCAACCTTGATTGTCGCGGTGAGCGATCCTTCCAACTTGTTCGCCATCGAAGATATCAAGTTCATGACCAATTACAATGTGGAGATGGTTGTCGCCTCGGAGAGCGACATAAAATCCGCCATTGACAAGCACTATGATCAGTCGGCTTCCCTGGCTGATGTAATGGGTGATTTGGATGTTGAGGATTTAGAAGTCGTTGGTGATGCCGAAGAGGTAGATATCAGTTCATTGGAGCGGGCTACCGAAGACGCTCCGGTCGTGAAGATGGTTAATGCGATTCTACAGGATGCTATCAAAAAGAAGGCCAGTGACATCCATATAGAACCCTATGAAAAGTTGTTTCGCGTTCGTTATCGGATTGATGGCGTGTTGTATGAAGTTATGAAACCGCCACTGAAACTGAAAAATGCCATAACCTCCAGGATCAAGATTATGGCGGAACTCGACATAGCCGAACGCCGCCTTCCGCAGGACGGACGCATCAAAATCAAGCTGGGTGGTGGAAGGGATATGGATTTTCGTGTCTCGGTGCTGCCGACCCTGTTCGGTGAAAAAATATGTCTGCGGCTTCTGGATAAGGGCAATCTACAGACTGACCTGACCAAGTTGGGGTACGAACCGGAAGCGCTGGCGTATTTTCAACATGAAATTCATAAACCTTTCGGCATGGTACTTGTCACCGGTCCAACCGGCAGCGGTAAGACGGTTTCCCTCTATTCGGCTATTGCCGAGTTGAATAAGGTTTCGGAAAACATATCCACGGCAGAGGATCCTGTTGAGTTTAACTTCGCAGGCATAAACCAGGTGCAGATGCATGAAGATATTGGCTTGAACTTTGCCGCGGCTCTACGCTCGTTCCTTCGCCAGGATCCGGATATAATCATGATCGGAGAAATCCGTGATTTCGAGACGGCGGAGATCGCTGTCAAGGCAGCCCTGACAGGCCATATGGTACTCTCTACGCTTCATACTAATGATGCCCCGGCTACAATCAACCGCCTGCTCAATATGGGTATTGAACCTTTTCTTGTAGCTTCAGCAGTCAACCTGATTACCGCACAGCGTCTGGCTCGCCGTATCTGTAGTGAATGTAAAGAACAAGAGAATATTCCTGTTCAGGCTTTGATAGATGCCGGTGTTTCACCTGACGATGCGCCTTCCTATGTCTGTCACCGCGGAAAGGGATGTGCCATTTGTAATGGTACCGGTTACAAGGGAAGGGTTGGATTTTATCAGGTTATGCCGATGCTGGAGGAAATACGGGAACTCATTCTGAATGGCGCCAATACTGCTGAAATCAAAAGAGAATCCATGCGGCTGGGTATTAAAACAATGCGTCAATCAGGGCTTACCAAATTAAAGGAGGGAGTTACCTCCTTTGAAGAGGTTCTGCGTGTGACCGTATCGGACACGTAGTCCCTTAATTGCACGTATCCAGTTTATCCGGGTTAAGGAGTAACACATCAATGGCAAATCTCCATCAGCTTCTCAAAATTCTTGTTGAAGCAAACGGCTCTGACCTTCACATTACTACCAATTCACCACCCCAAATTCGCGTGGATGGCAAGCTTACAGCAATGGATTTTCCACCTTTAAACCAAGTTGAAACCAAACAGCTCTGCTATAGCATATTAACCGAAGCTCAAAAACACAAATTTGAAGAGGAGAACGAGCTTGACCTCTCCTTTGGCGTCAAGGGACTCTCTCGTTTCAGGGGTAATGTATTTGTACAGCGAGGCGCCGTGGCAGGTGTTTTCAGGGTTATCCCATACAAAATTCTGACATTTGAAGATCTTGGTCTTCCATCCGTTGTTCTTGAGCTCTGTGCAAAACCGCGCGGCCTTATTCTTGTTACAGGCCCCACAGGCAGCGGAAAGTCCACTACACTTGCCTCAATGATCGACTACATCAATATCAACCGTCGTGAACATATTGTCACTATTGAGGATCCCATTGAATATCTGCATCCCCACAAGGGGTGTCTGGTTAACCAACGTGAGGTGGGCGCTGATACGAAAGGATTCAAGAACGCCCTTAAATATGTCCTGCGGCAGGATCCGGATGTCGTCCTCGTAGGTGAGTTACGTGACCTGGAGACCATTGAGGCGGCCTTAACCCTGTCAGAGACCGGCCACCTCTGTCTCGCAACGTTACATACCAACTCCTGTGTCCAGACGATTAACCGTGTGGTTGATGTTTTTCCTCCCTATCAGCAGTCCCAAATCAGGGCGCAGCTTTCATTTGTTTTGGAAGGGGTAATGTCGCAGAATCTGATACCCAGGATGAACTCAAAGGGAAGAGCCTTGTCTCTTGAAATCATGGTGCCAAATGCTGCCATTCGCAACCTGATTCGCGAGGACAAGATTCATCAGATTTATTCACAAATGCAGGTCGGTCAGGAAAAATTCGGGATGCAGACTATGAACCAGTCACTTTTAACCTTGTTCCAAAAACGCTTCATATCGCTCGAACATGCACTGGGAAGGTCCCAAGATGCTGAAGAGCTTAAACAGATGATAAATAATCCGGCTGCTACGATGCAGCGCAGGCCGCCTGTACGCTGAGTAGCAAGTTAGCGCTATACATATCCTGTTTATCAGGGTTAGGTTAAGGAGAACAATAATGCCAAAATTTAATTGGGAAGCCCGAACTAAAACTGGTGGCGCTCAGAAAGGTGTCATGGAGGCCGCTAGTGTTGATATGGTCGAAGCACAGCTTAAAAAGTACGGGTTTACCGGGATTACCATAAAGGAAGTCCCCAAGGGTTTTGAAATAAAACTCCCTAAATTCGGCGGCGGTGGCAAGATTGAAACCAAGGAACTGGTTATCTTTACGCGCCAGTTTGCCACTATGATTGATTCCGGTCTGCCCCTTGTTCAGTGTCTTGAGATCCTGGCCAGCCAGCAGGAGAATAAGATGTTTCAGGAGATCCTTTATAAGGTCAAGGAGAGTGTGGAGAGTGGATCAACCTTTGCCGATGCTCTTGGCAAGCATCCCAAGGCCTTCGATCAGCTTTTTGTTAACCTGGTAGCCGCTGGCGAGATCGGTGGTATTCTTGACACAATCCTGCAACGTTTGGCGGCATACATTGAAAAAGCTGAAAAACTGAAAAAACAGATCAAGGGCGCCATGGTATATCCGATCACCATCATGTCCATAGCTGTCGTTGTCGTGGGCGTTATCCTGGTTTTCGTTATTCCTACCTTTGCCAAGATGTTTGCCGATTTCGGTGGAGAACTGCCTATGCCCACCAAGGTTGTTATTGCGATCAGCAATTTTCTGGCGAAGTATATCATCGTCATTATTGCAGGTTTTTACGGTATTATCTGGTCCATTAAAAAATACTACGCAACCCCTGGCGGTCGGAAAAAGATTGATCGGATGGCACTCAAGGCCCCGATTGTCGGGCCTTTGGTCCGAAAGGTAGCTGTAGCCAAATTTACCCGTACGCTCGGCACGATGGTAAGTTCCGGGGTGCCTATCATGGATGGTCTGGAGATCGTTGCCAAGACTGCTGGCAACAAGATTATTGAAGAGGCAATTTATGGCGTACGTCAGGCCATTTCAGAAGGGAAAACCATGGCGGAGCCATTGGCCGCTTGCGGTGTTTTTCCTCCCATGGTAGTTCAGATGATCTCCGTTGGTGAGGCGACCGGGGCAATGGATGCCATGTTGAACAAAATTGCTGATTTTTATGATGATGAGGTTGATGATGCCGTTGGTAACATGACCTCCATGATGGAGCCGCTACTGATGGTCTTTCTGGGTACTACTGTCGGTGGTCTGGTTGTTGCCATGTACCTGCCGATCTTCAAGTTGGCGGGTACTGTTGGCGGATAGGGATGGGGTCTGAACGTAGACTCAGGATTTTCATATATGCCAGAATAGTAGTTTCCTTTCTGTTCCTGGCTTTAACCATATTGATGAGTTTTCAGGATCCATCTGTAGTTGAAGACCAGTTCCAAACAGGATTGGTCAGACTGATGGCATTTTCGTTCATCTTCTCGGTAATATCCCATTTTGCGCTTAACCTCCCTAAATACCGTTTTTTTGTTACCTACCTCCAGACAATCTGGGATCTCCTCTTTGTAACCGTTCTGCTTCTGTTTACAGGCGGCATACTAAGTCCGTATTCATTCCTGTATCTCATTTCCATCATGAATGCCGGTGTAGTGCTAGGACGCAAGGAAGCGCTCTACACGGCCTCCCTGTGCGGTATTCTCTATGGCGCAATCATCGACTTTCACTATTTCGGGCTGCTATCCGGCATTGGTCTGAACCGGGATGATGCCTTGCAGATGGGCGCTTCCCATATTTTTTATACAATATTTCTTAACCTGATCGGGTTCTACCTCACTGCGTTCATTACCGGTTATCTCTACGAAAGAGCCCGTGAAAGCGAAGAGGCCCTCAGGGATAAGACCATAGACTACGAGGAATTACATCGACTAAGTATGACCATTGTTTCAAACGTGGTGAGCGGACTGCTGACCATAACACCCACAGGGAATATCCGGGTCTTCAACCGCTATGCGGAAGAGTTGACAGGGATATGCCAGGATGAGGTTTACGATGCGCCGCTTGATCTCGTTTTTCCTGCCATTGCCGGAGACATTTTAAATCTTAACGATGTTGCAACCAGAGAATTTGAATATATTGCGCAAAACGGCGATACATTGATTCTTGGTTATAATGCCGTACCCTTTACAGATTTAAATGGCGATCCCGCAGGCATCATAATCAATTTTAAGGATCTGACAGACGTAAAGAAGATGGAATCTGACCTGAAAAGGGCGGACCGCCTGGCTGTTCTGGGCGAGATTTCTGCGCGAATGGCACATGAAATCCGCAATCCTCTGGCGGCCATGAGCGGTTCTGTTCAACTTCTTTCCGAGCAAGGTTCGATCTCTGATAATGACCGGCGGCTGCTGGCCATAGTGTTGCGCGAAGCAGACAGGCTCAACACCCTCATTACCGAATTTCTTGCGTACGCTCGTCCTGCCTCTCCATGCAAGGAACGAATTGAGTTGCGCTCCTTTATTGAAGATATGACCATGTTGATTTCCGCGGACAAACGTTTTATGCGGATTTCCATCAACAATCTTGTTCCCGAGCACTTTACCCTTCAGGCTGATAACAATCAATTGAAGCAGGTGATGATTAATCTGCTGCACAATTCTGCGGATGCCATGCCTAACGGCGGTCGGGTGGAGCTGGAAGCCCGCTATCAGTTAAGCGGGGCCGAGGAATTTCAGAAGTTGCCGGTCGCAGTCATCGCGGTGTCCGACAATGGCGCCGGGATTGCGCCGGGAACCGCTGATCACCTGTTTGAACCGTTCTGGACTACCAAACCTGACGGTACCGGCTTGGGATTGGCCATCATATACCGTATCATTGAAGCCCATGGCGGAACCATCTCCTCTGAATCACTTCCCGAGGGTGGCTGCCGCTTCACAATCAAGCTTCCGGTCTGATTCCATGCGTATCCCTCTGTCATACAGCTTCCGCAATCTGATAACCCGCCGCATGACAACATTTCTGACTGCATCCGGTATGGCGCTGGTTGTGTTTGTATACTCTTCCATTCTGATGTTGTCGGCAGGATTGGAACGAACGCTTATTGAAACCGGTTCGGACGATAATGTTATTGTAACCCGCAAGGCAGCCAATTCCGAGGTACAGAGCGGAGTAGAGCGTCAGCAGGTAGCCATCGTAGAGAGCCTTCCGTATATCGCAAGCGGAAGCAACGGGCTGCCGCTATTGGCCAAAGAGCTGGTTGTTCTCATCAGCCTTGCCAAGCGTGGCAGCGACAAGCCTGCCAATGTTGTTATCCGGGGGATAGGCTCAACATCGCTTTTTCTAAGGCCGCAGGTGCGGCTTATAGAGGGTCGTATGCCGCGTCCCGGTCTAGCCGAAATTATGGCTGGCGCCAGTATTGCCCAGCGCTTCAAGGGCGGAGGTATAGGTGAAACGCTTCGCTTCGGCATGCGGGATTGGACCGTGGTCGGGGTGTTTGACGCCGGAGCCACTGGTTTCAGCTCAGAGATCTGGGGGGATGCAATCCAGCTGATGCAGGCATTCAGGCGACCGGTCTATTCATCAGTCACCTTCAGATTACGTAACGCGGATGAATTTGCAATCGTCAAGAAAAAGTTGGACAATGACCCGCGCCTGACGCTGGATGTGCGACGGGAAACAGAGTACTATCGAGACCAATCCGAAGCCATGGCTAAATTTCTCCGCATCCTGGGGCTGTCACTGACAGTGATCTTCTCGCTGGGCGCCATCATTGGCGCGATGATCACCATGTATGCCGCGGTTGCCAACAGGGTGAGGGAGATAGGTACCCTGAGGGCGCTCGGTTTTCAAAGCATCAGCATTATGGTTGCATTTTTGATGGAGGCCTTACTGCTGGGTTTGATCGGAGGGATTACAGGTCTGTTTTTAGCCTCCTTCATGCAATTCATAACCATTTCGACTATGAACTGGCAGACTTTTTCCGAACTGGCCTTCTCGTTTACCTTGACGTTTGAAATTATCTATAAGTCAGTTATATTCTCGTTGTTGATGGGTTTTATCGGTGGCGTCATACCGGCCATTCGTGCCAGCCGGTTGAAGATTGTCGATGCCTTGCGGGAGACTTGAGCCGTATGGAGACAAAATATATGAATGGTCTGTTCCACAACAAGCACTTCATTCTGGCCTTGCTGGCGCTACTTTCTGTCGTGCTTTACAGTCTGGACTATATCCTTCTGGGGAGTTTCAGGGAGCTGAGTGTCTGGTTTCTGGGTAACCTCGCATTCCTGCCACTTTACGTCATTTTTGTTACGCTGATGGTTGAGCAGATCATGCGTGAACGGGAGCGTCAGACACTGATGCGCAAGCTAAATATGGTCATAGGCGTCTTCTTCAGTGAAGTGGGTAATCGCCTGCTCAAGGAGCTTTCCTCCTACGTGGTCATGTGCGATGGCCTGCGCCGCGAGCTACAGGTAACGAGCCAGTGGAAGGAACAGGATTTTCAGCGTGCGCGGGCTTATCTGCAAACCCACAATCCGCAGATCGACTGCGAGGGCTGTGACAAGCAGCAACTAAAGGATTTTCTTGTATCCAAGCGTGGTTTTCTTGTCGGACTGCTGGAAAACCAGAACCTGCTGGAGCATGAACAATTCACAGACCTTTTATGGGCGGTGTTTCACTTGGTTGAGGAATTGGATGCCAGGGAATCATTAGATGGATTGCCAATGACGGATATTGAACACATCAATGGCGATATAAAACGAGCTTTGGGCTACCTTTCCCGTGAATGGATTATTTATATGAGACACCTTCAAAACGACTATCCATACCTCTTCTCGCTGGCTGTTCGCCTCAATCCCATGGTGAAAAACCCAGACCCGGTGGTGTACTGATGTACTGGCATCTGCGGGACATAGCCGATGTCTTGAACGACTTGGGCGTTGATCCGGAAAACGGACTCTCCTCCAAAGAAGTGAATGAGCGCCTTGTATCCTACGGACGCAACGAATTGCAGGATCGGGGAGGGACATCTTCCTGGCGCATCCTCTGGGAACAATTTACTTCCACCATGGCGTTGATCCTGATCGCCGCTGCTTTCCTCTCCGCTGTTGTTGGCTCCTACAAAGATACAATAACAATTCTGGCCATTGTCATCCTCTTTGCCTTGCTTGGTTTTTATCAGGAATACCGGGCTGAACAGGCCATGCGCGCCTTAAAGAAGCTGGCTGTCCCCTCTGTTCGGGTGCGTCGTGAAGGCGTAATCACCGAAATCCCGGCAGTTGAACTGGTATCTGGCGATATCATTCTCTTGGAGCCAGGCAATCTTGTGCCTGCTGATTGCCGTGTTATCGAATCTTTTGCTCTACGCGCCCAGGAATCACTCCTGACCGGAGAAGCCGCAGAGGTTGAGAAGTCAACTTCAGCACTCGTGGGGGAAAACCTTTCCATCGGAGATCGTGTAAACATGCTCTATATGGGAACCATGATCTCTTACGGACGCGGCATTGCCGTGGTGGTTGCCACCGGCATGAATACCGAACTGGGACGTATTGCCGAGCTCCTTCAACAGGTCAAGGTGGAATGGACACCGCTCCAACGTCGGTTGGACCAGCTTGGCAAGATTCTGGCAATTCTCTCTGTGGTGATTGCCGCTGTCATCTTCGTGTTGGGCATGCTGCGGGGTGAAAATCTGCGTGAGATGCTTATGACAGCTGTTAGTGTAGCAGTAGCAGCCATCCCCGAGGGACTTCCGGCAGTAGTCACCATAACCCTGGCCATCGGCGCCCAGCGAATGCTCAGAAAGCGGGCCCTGATAAGAAAGCTGCCTGCTGTGGAGACCCTGGGTTCTGTTACAGTGATCTGTAGTGACAAGACCGGTACACTGACCCGGAATAGCATGACAGTAACCGATCTGCTAACTGCGTCCGAACTTTTCTCATCTGAAGCCTCGACAGTGGATACAGGGCAGGAGCGAAAATTACTTCTTGTTGCTGTGTGTCTTTGTAATGACGCCGTGTTGAAAGGGGCGGGACAAGAGATGATCGGCGACCCTACCGAGACCGCGCTGCTCGTTGCCGCTGCAGGAGAGGGGCTCTTACGCCATGAGTTGGAGACCGGTTTACCACGCAGTGCTGAAATTCCCTTTGATTCCAAGATAAAGCGCATGGTGACCATCCATGATCTGGCGGATTCGGATTTTTATGCATCCCTCGGCTTCACAGCCCGGCCCGCTAGCGGACAACGGCTGGTTGTGGCAAAAGGGGCTTTGGATGCCGTTATGGAGTTGTGTGATCATATCGCAGGCTTCACACCAGTGCGAAAAATGGATGCAGAGCTGCGTCAGCTCGTTGAAGATGCAGCAAACCGATTAGCGGCTCAGGGGAAACGGGTACTGGCTGTAGCCTGCGATCTGAGACTGACTTCAGCGGAAGATATTCACGGGCTGGGCCTGATAGGTCTGGTGGCTATGATGGATCCGCCGCGTGCCGAGGCTCGCGCTGCGGTTGCATCCTGCAAGAGCGCCGACATCCGGGTGGTAATGATCACCGGCGACCATCCCCTGACCGCACGTTCCATTGCGCAAGAGGTGGGAATTGATAATGGGGGCAGGGTAATTACCGGATCAGAGCTGGATGTAATGGGTGTCGAGGGTTTGGCTGCCCTGGTAGGCGATGTATCTGTGTTTGCGCGGGTTTCTCCCGAGCACAAGCTTCTGATCGTGGGGGCCTTACAGCAACAGGGCGCGGTGGTGGCCATGACAGGTGACGGGGTCAACGATGCGCCGGCACTCAAGAAGGCGGACATCGGTGTGGCCATGGGCGCAGTCGGCACCGACGTGGCCCGTGCGGCAGCCGACATGGTGCTTCTTGATGACAATTTTGCGACTATCGTGGCAGCCGTGGAGGAAGGCCGCACCATCTACGACAATATTCGTAAATTCATTGTTTTCTCAGTCTCCGGCAACATGGGCAAGATTCTGGCCGTGCTGCTTCTCCCCTTTATGGGACTTCCCAACCCGTTGACACCTTTACAGCTACTTTGGCTGAATCTGCTTACCGACGGCCTGCTTGGTCTGGGTATGGGTATGGAGCGCCCTGAACCGGATGTCATGGGCCGGTCACCCATCTCAGCAAGCTCCGGCATATTCGACCGACCAACCATTCGGCGCGTGATACTGACCGGCCTGACCATCGGTCTGTCAGCCATTGTTGTGGCGTGGTATTTCTGGCGCTATCAATATATGCACCCTACAGAACACTGGCAGTCAGTCCTATTCACTTCTTTGGCTTGTGCCCAGATTGGCCAGGCTATGGCTCTGCGTTCCTTCAGGCACTCTTTGTTTCGTATGGGTTTTTTTACCAATCCATTACTTCTGATAATGGCAGGGTGCGTCGTGCTGTTGCAAGGAGCGGCGGTCTATCTACCTGTTCTTCAACCCTGGTTCCGCACTGCGCCGCTTTCCGGGCATGGGCTTATTGCTGTGCTTATGCCGGGGGTGGTTGTATTTGTTGTGTTGGAGGCAGAAAAGTTTTTTTCAAGAATAAAGCCCTGATTTACAACATGAATTCAATCAGGTAACCACCGCAATCCGGCTTGATATTTTAAGTTCAGCTATTTTTGTGGGTACAGGACAGTCCTAGCCTATCTTGACTTCAACCTCATCCCCTTCACTCACTTTTAGTCTTTTCTCTATACCTTGTCCGATAATTATCGTGCCATCGAAGCGTGGATCCATGTCGTTCATGACCATCACCGGAAAAATTCCGCTCGTGTTTGCAGTTATATTTGACAGGATAAGCTTCTTAAATGGTGACGAGTAGAAGTCGTTGATCTGTTTGGCCGTGAGTTGACTAACAGCAACCATGCCCAGTGAATCAAAACTGTTGCTGGCTTCTTTGTTGACAAGATGGCTGACAGCCAGTCTGAGTTTGCCATCAGCAGAGGGTGTGTTTGGCAGGGATAACGGTACGGTCACAAGTACTTCTGTGGGTATCTGGGACTCCAGTTTCTTTGTGGCCAGGTTAAGTGTGATGCTTAGTACCTGCATATTAATGGACTTTGAGCAGAGCAGGCAAAGCAGTGCGCCCGGAAATGCCTTGATGATGATGCGGCCTTCGGCATAGCGTAGATCGAGGATATCCAGCGTCTGAGCAATCTGTAGTCCGTGGATGCACTCCAGCGTCAGGTTGGCAACCTTTTTCAGGGCTGACGCATCAATCAACGCAGGGAAGGCTTGGATCAAAACCTCTCCCTTATCGCTGAAAACAGCACTGCCGATGACTCCATCGACGCTGTTTATGTGATGTAGGATATCCTGCATTAAACTACCCTCCAACTGTTTTTCGTCCGGGGTTGCAGATGGCAACTATTTCCCGGGGATAAGCACCGCCTTGATTTCCCCCTCTACGCTATCCATGTTGCAGGTAGGCTTGATGGCGATGCTTAGATAATGTTGTTTGGAGTCGTATATCAGCAGGTTGAAATTGCGGGTCTGCACGGTCGCTGCTTTGACTTCACCCAGCCCCATCAGTTCTCCAAACTGGTTGCCGGTTTTGGCCAGAAAATGTCCTTTGGCTGCTAAAGAGGTGGCCTCAATGCTGTTGTCCTGCAGAGGAATGCCCTGCTTGTCCAGCAGAACTGCGTAGGTGATTGCGCTGATTTCCTGGAGTCTAGCAGCCACTTTACTCATGGTGCGGCGAGGGGTGACAGACGATCCGGCAGCATTGCCTGAAGCAAGCGATCCGGCTCGTTCTTCATCAAGGCGTCGCAACGATTCAAGAAGCAAGAAATCGGTGCGGCAGTGGATTGTACAAACGTTGCTGGTCATCTCGGGATGGATGTTGAATGTTCCCCTGGGCCACTTGATGATCTGGTAAATTGCCTGCTCACCGATCTGCTCTTCCTGTTCGGCGTGGATGATTTCGCCGTCGGCAAAATATATGGCGCCTTTGTTGTTGTCATATTCTACAGTTATGCAGCCGGTGTATTTGTTTTGTCCCTTGAGCTGGATGACGTCCGTAAGGGAGAGACCGACTACTTCGCCATGGAAACCATTTATGTTCTCGGCCATGCTGTTACCCCAACCCTGATAAACAGGATAAGTACGGTAAAAATGATTCCTAACTTGCTGATAAACGAGTCAAACTCGTGTTATGAAAAAGCGCAACGCATAATATATAAAGCATAACTACAGGACAACTTCAAGCAGGAAATAGGGGAAATATCAATAAAAAAAGGCCCCGCCGGAAATCCGGCGGGGCCTTTTAAAACAATAAAAAGTTACTTATTCGCAGAGGTCAACCTTGACATCCCAGTTCTTGACCTTCATGGTGCCGTTGCGCTCCAGGTTGAGATGCATCTTGAAAGCGCGATCCCACAGCTGTGGCTCGTGTCCAACCTTGCGTTTGAGGCAGTCGGCCTCGGCAATGTTGAGATACTCGGTCAACTGATCTTTGTAGTCAGGGTGGGCGCACTTCTCGATGATGCGACGGGCACGGTCCTTGGGAGCCATTCCGCGCAGATCGGCCAGACCCTGCTCGGTGATGACACAGTCCAAATCATGTTCTGTGTGGTCAATGTGTGAACAGTGCGGCACGACGCAGGAGATACCGGTCGGGTCAGTTTTGGACGGACGTGACGACGGAGTATGCATCATCTTCAGGTAACCATTACGCAGGAAGTCGCCGGAACCGCCCAAGCCGTTAATCATGCGGGTACCGCCTACCAGAGTGGAGTTTGCATGGGCATAGATGTCGATTTCGACCGGGGTGTTCATGGCGATACAACCCAGACGACGGATCGGCTCCGGTGCGTTGGAGATGGAGAGTGGGCGCAGGGTGATTTTATCGAAATATTTGTCCATGTTCTCGAAGAATTTAGGAAAACCCGGTTCAGCGGAGAGCGAGAGTGAACAGGAAGAGGCATGGTCCAGCTTGCCGGAGTCGAACAGGTCTAGCATTGTGTCCTGAAGCACCTCGGTATAGACTGTCAGGTTGGTGAAGGGTCCCTTGGCCAGACCACCGATAACGGCGTTAGCGATGGAACCTACACCTGATTGCAACGGCAACAGGTTCTTCGGCAAACGACCGGCCTTCACTTCCTGAGTGAAGAAGTCGATGACATGGTTGGCTATTGCTTCCGAGGTGTCGTCCTGCTCGGAGAAAGCACGACCCTGGTCACGGAGCTTGGACTCAACCACCGCGATAATCTTGCTCGGATCGCAGGGGATAGAGGTTGTGCCAATACGGGAACTGGCCTGTGTGATGTTGAGAACCTGACGGTTTGGTGGATGGTTGCAGGAGATGTTGTCATGGATCCCCTCGAAAGAGGGCTGACCGGTGTTGACCTCGATTATAACCTTGTCACAGATCATGAGGATTTCGGGGATAACTCCGCAGGATGAAGTTGGAACCAAGCCGCCGTCTTCGGTAATGGCTGATACTTCAATGATGGCAAGATCAAGCCTACCGCTTTCCGAATCCTTGGTGTAGAAGCCGTAGCCCAGGTCCTGAGCAAACAGGGAGAGGTGCTTGTCACCCATTCGGATGCGACCGGCGTTGATGCCTGCGGCGATGTTTTTGCCTGTCTGATAAGGCCAACGGCGATCAATCATGTCGTTGACAGCCCAGCGATCCTCAGTCTCGGCTCCTACAGAGGCGCCGATGAACAGGTTGAACTTCAGTTTGCCCTGCAGGTTGTTCTTCTCGACGTGTTCGGCCAAGGCAATGGGCACTACCTTGGGATAACCGGCCGGGGTGAAGCCGGACCAGCCCAGGTTCATGCCGTCCTTGAAGAACGGGATGGTTTCCTCGGCGGTCATAACCTTGCTCAAAAGCGACTTGCAACGTACGCGGTCTTGCAGTGTTCCGTAATCAGACATCTCCTACCTCCTGTTTGTTTATGGTGTCTACAGGCATATTCCATCCTGAAAAAAACGCACATACACACGCTGCTGATACCGATAAAAATACGTAATTACAATCAGTTGTAAATCAATATAGAATCTATTGTTCCAGCAAAACCGGATTTTACGCAACCATATCCACTTAGTCAAGCTAAAAGTAATCTCATGTTGTTACGTAAAATATTCCCTCACTTCAGCGTTCTTGGGATCAGATTGAAAACAAGGGTTAGCTCACGTAATCAACGGTCGCTATTGAAGAACAAAGCGATTTCATCAAAGGTATCACCTCGCCCATATGGTATGGGTGAACCTGGTAGGACTGTAGATCCTCAAGAGAGTCGAATTTAGTTACCAGGGCAACGTCGTAAGAGCGCTCTGAGCGGATCACATCGATACCGGCTTCCAGGTGACGCAGTTGAAGGATTTTACCGTCCATGCTGAGCAGTTTGTCTCTAACTGAGGTTATGTTCCCGGTAGTAGGGTTTGCCAATTTGAATAAGACTATGTGGGTGATCATGGGGTGACAGGCTCCTTGCAATGTTATTGAGATCATGTTGGATTATTTTATATAATATGAAAGAGGAGAATACGGTCTAAGCAGTGCCATAATGCTCGGAATCTTCCCCAGACAGTATACGAAAATATGGGTAAAGAACAAGATTGTACACAGGGAGCGTACCTAAAATAAAACCGGGAGCCCTTATCGGGGAACCCGGTTTTTATATATCAAACGCGAAACTCTCATTTGCTGAGGGCATGCTGGTACATTGCGATTCAATCATCTTGGATCAACAGATCAAAAAGATGGTGAGATGTACAATGTGCTTGTTATGTGCAGGTTAGTCGCGAGCCCTTAGGTTGTTGGCATTGTCAATAGCGTATTTCATTTTTGGCTCAATGAAAGGCGCCGTTATTGCATCGATTATTTTGAATAACATGATGAAAGGAATAAAGATCAAACTAACTACGGATTCCCCGATCTTTTCATAACTGCCGTTGAGGTTTAATGTGTCAGTAAAGATTGAAAAAAAGAAACACAAAACAGGACAAATCACCATGAATGCGACGAAAAAAACGAGGGTAAACAGAACAGAAACAAGAACAGATCCGAACATTTTTTTTCTCCTTTGATCATTTGCTGGTTTCAAACAGTGTATACATACAGTCGCATGTTGAAATTAGCAAGAAATATTTAATGCAGTTTGCATTAAATTGGTAAAAATATGTAGATCGAAATACTCATACATCATACCTCGCAGCTCGTTATGCCTGCAACTTGACGCCCTCTACAACCTTTTTCAGCACATCCCGTAACTGATCAAACCGGTACGGTCAACTGGCGCCACCGCGATTGCAGCAAAAATGCAACAATAATATTTGCAACATCTTTCGCCTGTGGTATGTGTTATTGCTATTGTAGAACTATTCTATTGTTACAGGGGGCATGCAATGTTGGAATTAGTGGAAAAGGCAGTATTGACAGCTATTGGAGTTGCGGCAATTACACAGAAGAAGGCTGAGGAGTTGGTGTCAGAGATAAAGGATAAGTATAAAATCAGCGAGGAAGAAGGCAAGCTTTTCGTTGAGCGCATTCAGGCTATTGCGAGGGATAGTAGAGATAAAGTGCGTGAGATGGCCGAGTTGGAGGTTCAAAAAGCGGTTGATCGCCTCGGGTTGGTGTCTCGCGAGGATTTTTTACGACTTTACAAGAGGGTAGAGGAATTGGAATCTAAACAAAACGACTGATCCTTCATGTTTTCCTTCCTGAAAATAAATAATAATATCCGTGGTATCAGACGCTATTTTAAAATTGTCCGCGTTCTTAGTACATATGGATTTGATCACGTTCTGGAAATGCTGGGATTGAGCGATATGCTTGCGCGTAGTAAACGCATGTTCCGTCAGGACAAGGCTGACATTGCGCGACTTACGGCAGCCGAACGTATGCGGCTGGCGCTGGAGGAACTGGGCCCAACCTTTATTAAGCTTGGCCAGCTGCTATCTACACGACCGGATATTGTTCCATCTGCTTTTGTGCATGAGTTTGAAAAGCTTCAGGACAATGTGCCAGGTATTTCCTTTCTCGAGTTGAAGACTCAGATCGAACGGGAACTGGGTGGCGCCGCTGAATCATTCTATGCAGAAATTGATCCGATTTCGTTGGCGGCAGCTTCTATTGCTCAGGTACACCGTGCTCGTTTGGCTTCAGGCGAAAATGTGGTCATCAAGGTGCGCCGACCTGGAGTAGTCGAGTTAGTGGAGTCTGATATCAATGGTATGATGGGCCTGGCCCACTTGGCTGAACGGCATATGTCCGGCAGTGAGATCTATGATCCGGTTGGTGTTGTGCGTGAGTTTGCCCGTTCTATCAGGCGCGAGATGGATTTTACACGCGAGGGGCATACCATTGAGAAGTTTCGGGACAATTTCAAGGGAACGCAGTGGATGTACTTTCCCCAGGTATTCTGGGGGCAGTCCTCCCGCGGAGTTCTGACCCTTGAATATGTAGACGGGATAAAAGTATCTGATCTGGATTCCCTTGAGCGAGCGGGGCTGGATCGAAAGTTGATTGCCCGTCGAGGAGCTGACGCCTTCCTGGAGATGGTGCTCAAGTACGGTTTTTTTCATGGTGATCCTCATCCCGGCAATGTCATGATCCTGCCGGATAATGTTATCTGTCTGCTTGACTACGGCATCGTTGGGAGGCTTGATGATGAACTCAAGACCTTTCTCAGTGATATCCTGCTTGCTATAATCAAACGCGACATGGATGAGGTGATTTCGCTGTTACTTTTTGCCGGGGATATTTCCGACAATCTCAATGTGCGATCCCTCAAGCGTGATCTTGCCAATTTCATCGACAGTTACTATGAGATTCCACTTCAGGAGATTGAGGTGGGACGGATGTTGATGGAGTTTATCGAAATCATAACCCTGTACAACATTCGCATTCAACCTGACCTGATGTTGCTGACCAAATCCCTGATCATTATTGAGGGCATGGGTCGCAATCTCGATCCGGACTTTAATATGGTGGAGCACCTTCGCCCCTTTATGGAAAAGGCGCTACGTCATAAATTCTCGCCTGGGCGTATCTCCCGTGACATTAACTCTATTCTGCTTTCGTACGTGAGCCTGGCCCGCAATCTCCCTCGTGACCTGAAAGAAATCATTAATCGCATAAACCGCAATAAATTCAAGATCGACCTTGAGCATCGCGGACTTGATAAATTTACCACCGACTTTGATCGTTCAATAAACCGTCTGTCATCCAGCATGATACTATCGGCGCTGATCATAGGTTCTTCGATTATGATGCATACCGACAAGGGACCACAATTACTTGGATTCCCTGTTTTGGCTTTTCTGGGTTATACAGTGGCTGGATTCATTGGCCTCTGGCTGGTGTACGCCATCATCCGCTCGGGCAGGATGTGAATGAAATCGATTATTGTTATCGAGTTTAAGGGCATGTGATGATGGAAACCAGGCTTCCGGCTGAAGAGCGTAAAAAGAGGAATCGCGAGGCAATTATTATTGTTCTGGCGATTATTCTGCTTATTTTTCTCACCAAGGCAGAGATTCACCTGACCCAGCTGAGCGCCGATGCGCCCATGGGAAGTAACATTGCGATATTTGGCATCATTAACGTTGTCGTTCTGTTGGTGATCCTGCTGGTCTACCTGGTGTGCCGCAATGTGGTGAAGCTCTTCATGGAGAGCCGGGCCAATCCCTTTACAACACGATTACGAACCAAGCTGGTGCTTTCCTTTGTCGGTCTCTCGCTGGTGCCCACCATGTTGCTTTTCTTCGCTGCCGCAGGCTTTATCAATAACACTGTCCACAATTGGTTTAACACCCAGGTTGAAACATCTCTGAGTGAGTCGTTGGAAGTAGCCCAGACCTATTACAAAAACTCGGCAGCCAACTCTCTCTACTATGGTCGTCAGATCAGTGAATTCATAAAAACCCGGAAACTGTTGAACCAGGATAATCTGCCGCATTTGAAGGAGCTTATTCGTCAAAAGCAGAAGGAGTACAATCTGGGTGTAGTCGAGGTTTATTCAGCCCAGCGCGAGGAGTTGGTGCGGGCTTCAAATCCCGATGTCCCCAAAGGTGAGTTCACCAATCCGGCCTCGGAGGATATCAACCGGGGGCTGTCCGGTAGTGAGTTGACTCGTGTAAATCAGGTCGGCAAGGCTGATCTGATTCGGGGTATTGTGCCGGTCTATTCAACATGGAATGAGAAGGATGTGGTCGGGGTGGTTGTGGTCAATTACTATGTCCCCAATTCTTTGGTCAACAAGATGAAAGAGATCACCGAGTCATACCACGAATTTCGTCAGCTCAAGATCTTAAAAAACCCGATCCGTACCGGATATATCATCACTCTCTTCCTGATTACAGCGGTAATCGTGTTCTTTGCCTATTGGATGGGGGTTTATCTGGCCAACAGTATGACAAAACCGGTGCAAGAACTGGTCGATGCGACCCGGGCAGTCGCGGATGGCAATCTTGACGTCCATATTGAAACCTTTGCCGCAGATGAAATCGGCATGCTGGTTCAGTCGTTCAACAGGATGACCGATGATTTACGCAGGAAACAGCTGGCGCTCAACACATCCAACGAAGAACTCTCCCGTATAAACCAGGAAAGCGAAAGTCGGCGTCGATATATGGAGATTGTTCTTCGCAATGTGGCGGCCGGCGTCATCTCTGTTGATAAGGAAGGTACCATCACTACGATAAATATGTCTGCGGAGAAGCTTCTCAGCATCAATCCCGGTTCACTTCTGGGTAAGAATTTCCGTGAGGTTTTGCGTGACTCGCATTTGGATATCGTCAAAGAAAGTCTTAAAGACCTGGTGATGGCCAAGCAGGATACAATTAACCGGCAGATATTCCTTGATGTACATGGTAGCCGACTGGCCCTGCACCTCCATCTCACCATGCTGCGAGACGAGACTGGCGACTTCATGGGAACCGTACTGGTGCTGGACGATCTGACACAGGTGATGAAGGCGCAGCGTATGGCCGCCTGGCGCGAGGTTGCCCGTCGTATTGCACATGAGATCAAGAACCCGCTTACGCCGATCCAGCTTTCAGCCCAACGTCTGCGCAAACGCTATCTCTCCCGTTTTAGTGACGATGAGAAGACCTTCGATGAGTGTACCGAGATGATCATCAAATCAGTGGACGAGTTGAAAACACTGGTAAATGAATTCTCCAATTTTGCACGCATGCCGGCTATTCAACCGGAACCAAATGACATAAATGCTTTGATTCGCGAAACATTGACTCTTTATCAGGAAGCACACCGGGGTGTACAATTCTGCTTTACTCCCGATGAGCGCTTGCCTCAGCTTAAGATTGATCGTGACCAGATCAAGCGGGTCGTTATAAATATTCTTGAAAACTCTGTAGCGGCAATGGATGAGCAAGGAATAATCGAGATCAACAGCAGTTTTGACCCTGAGCTAAAGATGGCTTCATTCAGTATTGCCGACAACGGGCCGGGAATTCCGCCTGAAGATAAAACAAGGCTGTTTGAACCGTATTTTTCCACAAAGAAGACAGGTACCGGTCTTGGTTTGGCGATTGTCAGCAGTATTGTTTCTGATCATAATGGTTTCGTGCGGGTCAGGGATAATGAACCGCGGGGAGCTTGTTTCGTAGTAGAGTTGCCCGCAGGGTAATGGCCCTTCTCAATCATTTAAAGAGAGGAAACGCATGTCAAAGACAATACTTATAGTGGATGACGAGAAGGATATCAGGATTTCTCTGACAGGTATACTTGAGGACGAGGGGTACCAGGTGATGACCGCGGCCAGCGGTGTTGAGGCGTTGGAATCCGCTCGACAGGACCTGCCTGACCTGGTGTTGCTGGATATTTGGATGCCGGGGATGGATGGCCTGGAAACGCTGGAGAAGTTAAAAATCCTCTTCCCGCAAGTGACTGTTATCATGATTTCCGGACATGGCACCATTGAGACTGCGGTGCGTTCTACAAAGCTGGGGGCTTTTGATTTTATCGAAAAACCACTTTCTTTGGATAAGGTCTTGATCACTGTGTGTAACGCCCTGCGCATGAGGCAATTGCGGGTTGAGAACGATGAACTCAAGCGGGCGGTTGGCAATGAATACGAGTTGATTGGTTGCTCCTCCGTGATGTCTACATTACGTGAGCAGATCATGCGCGTTGCCCCGACTAATGCCTCGGTGTTGGTGACCGGAGAGAACGGTACCGGCAAGGAGTTGGTAGCCCGCTCGATTCATTACTATAGTCAGCGTCGCGACAAGCCGTTTATAGCCATCAACTGTGCGGCTATCCCGGAAGAGTTGATCGAAAGCGAGCTTTTTGGCCACGAGAAGGGGGCCTTCACCGGTGCAATAGCCCAGAAAAAAGGAAAATTTGATCTGGCTGATGGCGGCACCCTGTTTCTGGACGAAATAGGTGACATGTCACTCAAAACACAGGCAAAAGTTCTGAGGATTCTTCAGGAACGCTGTTTCGAAAGGGTAGGCGGGACTCGCGTAGTGTCGGTTGATGTAAGGATTATCGCGGCTACAAACAAGGCTATAAATGAGGAAATCCGTCAAAACAGATTCCGGGAAGACCTGTATTACCGGCTTAATGTAGTACCGTTCAGGGTACCATCTCTACGTGAGCGTACTGATGATATCCCGATATTAGTGCCGTATTTTGTTGGTCAGTTCTATCATCGGGAAGGCTGTGAACCAAAGATATTCCTGCCGGAGACCCTGGAGTTGCTCTGTCGGTATGATTGGCCGGGAAATGTTCGAGAACTGAAAAATATTATTGAACGCATCCTGATAATGACACCGGGACGGGTTGTAAGTCCTTCAGATATTCCAGATCTACAGTTCGAAAAGGGATTGATAGGTTTGCCCTATCCGAGTGATGAGGGCAGCGGAGTCATGGGGACCTTACGGGAGGCTCGTGAGGAGTTTGAGAGAGGTTTTATCGTTCAGAAGCTGGAAGAGAACGATTGGAATATTTCTCGTACAGCAGAGGTTATCGAATTGGAGCGGAGTAACCTGCACCGCAAAATTAAAAGCTATGGGATTGATGTCAGGAAATAGTGCCCCATCGTGTGTACCGGTAGACCCGGTCACACTCAGCTCCGTTTAAATAATTTCATAAGAAAGACCACGCCATGACCACTAACACACCCGACATCCTGAAAAAAATCGTTGCCCACAAGCAGGAAGAAGTAGCAACAGCCAAGACAGCCTCATCACTCAGCGAGCTTAAGGCCCGCATTGCCAACCTGGAGGATGTGCCGCGCGGTTTCGAGCGGCGCCTGCGCGAGGCAGCAGCCTCGGACTGGACCGCCATCATCGCCGAGGTCAAGAAGGGCTCTCCCAGCAAGGGAATTATCCGGCCTGATTTCGACCCGATGACGATTGCGGAAATCTATCAGAACAACGGCGCCACTTGTCTGTCGGTGCTGACCGATGAACACTTCTTCCTGGGTCATCTGCGTTTTTTGGCACTGATCCGCGAGATCGTCTCTCTGCCACTTCTGCGCAAGGATTTTATCTGCGACACCTACCAGATATATGAGGCCCGCGCCGCTGGAGCCGACGCCATCCTGTTAATTGCCTCAATGCTCGACCTGAAGCAATTATGCGAATTCCACGAAATTGCAAAAGAACTGCATCTGGATGTGCTGCTGGAGGTACACGATGAAAGGGAGATGGAAAGAGCGCTTCAGACCGATTGCACCCTGATTGGGGTCAATAATCGCAATCTAAGGACGTTCGTGACCGACCTGAGCACCACGAGCCGCCTGGCGCGGATGATGCCGACAGAACGGCTGCTGGTGGCCGAAAGTGGTATCAACAGCCGAGCCGACATAGTGCGGCTGCAAGCAGATGGCGCAAGGGCTTTTCTGATTGGCGAAACACTGATGCGTGAAGAAGATATCGGAGCAAAAATGCGGGAATTGCTGACAGCCTGACCCTGAGAAAGTAGAAGCAGGCAGTATGATAAGGAGCTGTAAATAAATGACTTGGTTATATTGCGCTCAGATTCGGGTCAGATTTGGCTGAACTGATTGAGGCAAACCGCAGACGTAGCAGAGCTACGTTGAGGATCTGGTGATTGAAGTTCGGTCAAAAATGGCCTGAAGATGAG
>JBAYZR010000003.1:0-26876 GCA_041672425.1 Pedobacter sp.
CACGCCAGAACTCCACATCAAGCCCCGCCAGATTGGATGTATCCGACCCTCCACGAACAAGGGCGCGCACCTCCCGGCCATCCTTCAACAATTCCCTGACGATGCTTGCGCCTATGAAACCGGTTGCGCCGGTGATAAATGTTTTCATAACCAATCAGTGTTTCCAGCCCCAATTTCAAAACAATGAAAGCCCCAGATTGCGGCAAACTCGGGGCTTCCCAGCTAAACGTTGTCTGATTGTGGCTATAACAGCTACTTATTCTCCTTGCCCTCCGCAGTCAGGCGGCGATACTTGCCCAGCGCGGTCAGCGGGAAACAGTTACGATAGATGTGATACTTTATCATGAAATATTTCGGGAAACCGGTGCCGGTAAAGGCATCCTCGGCCCAGGTGCCATCCTGTTTCTGGTTAGCCAGAAGAAACTCGACACCACGAGTCACCATATTGGAATGTACCTCGCCTGCCGCTATAAGCGACAAAAGCGCCCAACCGGTCTGGGAAGGGGTACTCTGTCCGCTGCCCATCAAGGAGCGATCATAGTATGAGTCACACACCTCACCCCAACCACCATCCATATTCTGCTTGGACTTGAACCAGTTGACCGCTTTCTTGATATAAGGCTGGGTCATGTCCTCGCCGATGGCCTCCAGACCGCACAGTACCGACCAGGTCCCATAGATGTAATTGACTCCCCAGCGCCCCCACCAGGGGCCTTCCGGTTCCTGCTCCTTTTTGATGAACTCCAGGGCGCGAACCACGGCTGGATCGCTTTTGGGATATCTGAAACTACCCATCAGTTCCAGCATACGACCGGTCAGGTCCGCAGTGGGCGGGTCAATCAGAGCCTCCAGGTCGGCAAAGGGAATCTTGTTGAGAAAATGCTTGGTGTTATCTTTGTCAAAAGCGCCCCATCCACCGTTTTCGCTCTGCATCCCCAGACACCAGTCAATACCACGTTTGATCGCCTGTTCCTTATGTTTCTTGTCGCGAACCTTGATATCTTTGATCGCCATGATGACAAAACCGGAATCGTCCACATCCGGATACAAGTCATTGAGGAATTCAAAGGCCCACCCACCCGGTTCCAGCTCAGGAGATTTGACCTGCCAGTCCCCCTTGCGGCGCACCTCAAGATCCAGCAACCACTGGGCTGCCTTGACCAGCGCCGGATGATCGGCAGGCACACCGGACTCCTGCATGGCAACCAGCGCCAAAGCAGTATCCCACACCGGCGACACACAAGATTGCAGTACAATGCTCTCCTCATCCTCGATACAGAAATTGGCCAATGCATCAAGCCCCTTTGCCACAGCGGGGTGATCATTGGCATACCCCAAACAGTTCAGGGCGAGTATCGAGTTAAGCATGGCCGGCTGGATACCGCCCCAATCACCGGTTGGCTCTTGGTGATCCAGAATCCACTGTTCAGTCACCGCGATTGCCCTTTTCTTGAAAGGTCGAATGGGGCTGGATTCATATACCTTAAGCAGATGGTCAGCACCAATAAAAAAGTTTTTTAATGTGAGGATACCGTCATCTTTGGTAAACGTGTAATCGGTTGGACGGGGCGGACGGGGATACAACTCCTGCACCCGCGCCCAAGGAGGAACTTTACGCACAGGTCGCTTAGCCATAACCAACGAAAGCGGAATAATGGTGGCGCGCGCCCAACTCGAAAATTCGTACACATTCAGATAGGCCCAGCTGGGTAACAGCATCAACTCAACCGGCATGGAAGGTACACCAAGCCAAGAAAATTCGCCGAACAGAGCCAGAAATATCTTGGTGAAGACTCGACTTTTCAGTATGCCGCCATTGGCAAGGATGAAATCCCGCGCCTTGCGCATGGCAGGGTGATCAGCCGGATAACCGGCCAATTTGAGGGCAAAGTAGGCCTCAATGGTTGCGGAAAGTTCGCCTGGCCCGCCATGCCAGATAGCCCAATAGCCCTCCTCGGTTTGTTTGTCGAGGATATTTTTAGCCATCTTCCGCTCGCGCACCTTGTCTACCATGCCAAGAAAATGAAAGAGCATGATATATTCGGATGTGATGGTGACGTTGGACTCCAGCTCCGCCCACCAATAGCCGTCAGGCAGCTGCTCGCGGAAAAAAAAGTCCCGAGTGCGCTCGATAGCCTTGTCAAGCGGGCTCTTGGCATCACCAACCATCTTCTTCCAGATGGAAGGGGGCAGATGATGCACCTTGGCAGCAGACTTCTTCGGGGGGTCCATGGCCGGTGCGGCCATTTCTATATTAAACGATGTCAGTGCAGTAGAAATTGGGTATTTAGTTGGATTCATTCACAAAGCTCCAGATGGCTGTGGATGTGCCATTGCCTTGATTACAAGACCGCTAAATGAAATTTAATACCACGGGAATCAAAGAAAGTATATTCTTTTCATATGTTATACTGTTTACGCTATAAATTTTAATTGACGAATGCAGGGAAAGGTGGCAATATTCTACAGAATTTTAGGCGTGTTTCTATACTTTTTGACAAGATCGATTCAAGTCTGAGTCGGCTTACAATCCATTTTTTCCTGAGGAGGAACAATGAAGAATCTGCTGTCACTTACAAAAGGGCTGCTTCTATCGTCTGTATTGACGATAATGTTTTCCGTTGTTGCGTTCGGCGCTGAGCCGACAACACAAAAACCGACCCTCAGCAACGGCGATTGCGTCAAATGCCATGCCGCTGCACCTGCGGATATTGAGGCCAATGGCGCTGCACACAAAACAAACGTCACTTGTCAGGATTGTCACGCTGGCCATCCGCCGACCGTTAAAAAGATCATCCCTTTGTGCAGCCAATGCCATGAGGGCAAGCCGCACTACAAGCTGTCAGGCTGCCTACGTTGCCACAACAATCCGCATACCCCCAAGATCATCAGGCTAGCAAACAACATCACCGAAGAGTGCCTGACCTGCCACTCCCAGCAGATCGTCAAATTGAAGCAGGTTAAGAGCAAACATACCAATCTGGCCTGCACTTTCTGCCACAACGTGCACGGTAAAATCCCGCAGTGTACCCAGTGTCATAAACCGCATAGTCCCGATATGACGGCTGCCGAATGTAAGCGCTGTCACCAGGCACATATGCCAACAGCGGTATCCTATGCCTCGGACACACCCAACAAGATGTGCGCATCCTGCCACAAAAAAGCATTCGACCTTCTTTCAGCAAGCACTACTAAACATAAGAGTGTGAACTGTGTTACCTGCCACAAAGATAAACACAAGATGATGCCGACTTGTCAAAGCTGTCACGGCACACCCCATCCTGCTGGCATGTTGGCTCGTTTCACCAAGTGCGGCGATTGCCACAGCATCGCACACAGCTTGAACCATTGGGAGTCGACTAAAAAAGCAGCGCCTGCCACGCAGCCCAAAAAAGGCGTAAAAAAGAAGTAACCCGTTAGAGATCCGGATTGATATAAAGAAAGGCCGTGAATTCATTCACTGGCCTTTCTTTATTCAGCAGCAGAAAGTTTTTGAGACACGAGCAATGATTGTGGTATAGTTTTACCACATGTGTAAAAAATAATCCGGAGGAGATGAATATGAAAAAGCTTTTTGTTTTGATCTGCCTTGCTGCAACCGTTTCACTGACAACCGGCATTGCAATGGCTGACAGCATAAAAGGACGAGTCGGTATAACCGGCAAAATAGGTATCCTGGCCTCTGCCGACAGTGATTACGATGATAAAAGAATCAAACCCGATGTTGGTTTAATTGGTGGTGGTGGTTTTATTTACGGCATTGACGATAACTTTGCCGCCGAGGTCGATGTTACGCGTAGCGAATTTGGTTCCGATTTTCCCATAAGCGGTAATGCCGGCGATTTTGGCGTCACCAATGTCTCTTTTGGCGGCCAGTATCGTTTCGCGGTTACTAACAAAAAACTGGTTCCCTATATTGGGGTAGGTCTTGATATCCTCTTGAGCGAATACGATGATCAAAATGGGGTAAGTCATGATGTTGACACTACGGTCGGCGTTCATGTAACCGGCGGTATTGACTACTTTATTTATAAACAATTGGCGCTTATGGTTGAGGCAAAGGCGCTTGCTGCCCCTGAAACCGACATCAAATATAATTCTGAAAAGCGAGGTAATTTTGATCCAACCAGCTTCTCCGGCGTCGTAGGTGTCCGATTTTTCTTTAACTGATGGATAGCTCGAAGAGATTGCTGAAGATTGACGCCTGATCCGGAGTAAAAACACCACTGTTCCCACAGGCCCATGAGTTTGCAGCATCGCAACTCATGGGCTTTTCTGTCTTCCTAGAACGGCATACTCTGGACATTTTACTATCTGACAAGGTATAGTGATTTCCGGTTTTTTTCTTTTTTGGGGGGCTAGAATGGAGTTCAAGGATTCAATAGTTGTCGTTACCGGCGGTACCAGGGGCATCGGCAGGGCCATATCTTTGGCATTTGCCCGAGTAGGGGCACGTGTCTTTGTTGCCTACCTGAACAATGACGAAGCGGCCTCTGCTTTGATCGCTGAAGCCGAAGGACTGACCGGGACGATTCCGGTGGTCAAGGCCGACGTGTCTACCTCTGAGGGCGCGACCGGATTGATCAACTCCGCAGCGGCGGAGTCCGGGCATATTGATGTGCTGGTGAACAACGCCGGTATTATCAAGGACTGTTACCTGGCCATGATGTCGGACGAGGACTGGGACACCGTTATTAGTTCGAACATCAATCCACTTTTTCATTGCTGCAAGTGGGGGCTGCGGAAGATGATGGGGCGCCGCCAAGGCAGTATTGTGAATATTTCTTCGATCTCCGCTGTTGTCGGAACCATGGGGCAGACCAATTACGCCGCCTCCAAAGGGGCTGCCATCAGTTTTACCAAAGCCCTGGCCCGTGAGGCCGGACCGATGGGAATACGTGTCAATGCCGTCGTGGCCGGGATGATCGCTACCGATATGACCGCTGCCTTGAAACAAGATGTGGTCGAGCGGGTCATCAAGGGTTCGGCTCTTGGGAGGATCGGCACTCCCGAAGAAATCGCATCGACGGTTCTTTTCCTTGCGTCGAAACAAGCCTCGTATATTACCGGACAAGCCATAGTTGTAGACGGTGGGATAGTATGAGCAGAAGGCGTGTCGTTATAACCGGTCTGGGCATATTCTGTGGGGCAGGGAAGGGTGTTGCCGAGTTCAGTGAGGCACTCTGTAGCGGCCACAGTGGTATCGAACCGCTGGACCTGTTTGATGTCTCGCCGTTTCCGTCAAGGATTGGCTCGCAGATTAAAGGCTATGATCCACTTGAATATTTTGATCGTCGTGCCATCCATAGAATGTCCCGTTCGGATCAGTTCGGCGTGATCGCCGCCGGAGAGGCGCTTCGTGACAGCGGCGTCCTCGGGCTCTACTCCACCTATGACATGGGTGTGTCCATGGGGGGCGGCGCAGCCGGCATGTTCGAGGGTGAGATCTGGCTGAAGGCGCTTCTGGAGGGCAAACAGGCGCGTCCATCGCTGCTTCGTGGTATCCTGCCGGATCAGACAACCACGGATATTGCACGAATATTCAATCTGGGCGGCTACCAGGGCACTATTACCACCGCCTGTTCTTCTGCCGCCACGGCCATTGGCTGGGGCGCCGACCTGGTGGCCAACGGACGGCAGAAAACCGTTGTCGCCGGCGGCGCTGATACACTCTCCATGCTGACTTTTGCCGGTTTTAATTCGTTGCGGGTGGTCGATTCCGAGCCCTGTGCGCCGTTCAGCCTCGGTCGACAGGGAATTTCCCTGGGTGAAGGGGCTGCCTTTGTTGTTCTGGAGAGCGAAGAGGATGCCTTGGCACGGGGGGCTCACATCTACGGAGCAGTTCGTGGTTATGCCCTGGCTGGAGAGGCCTATCATATGACCTCGCCTGATCCGACCGGTACGACGGCTGCCCGGGTTATGTGCGAGGCTCTTGAGATTTCCTCTGTCGATCACTCACAGGTTGGGTGGGTGAATGCCCATGGAACCGGTACGCCGCTTAATGATGTGGTTGAGTCGAATGCCATGAAGCTGGTCTTTGGCAAACGGGCCGCCCAAATACCGCTTATTTCCACTAAAGCCATAACCGGCCATTGTCTGGGTGCTGCCGGAGCCATTGAGGCCGTGGCTACGGTGATCGCCCTCAATCACCACATTATTCCGCAGACCCTCAATTACCGTGGTCGTGATCCTGAGTGCGATCTTGACTATTGCCATGACGCTAGCCGCCCGACCGATAGCTCAATTGCCATATCCAATTCCTTTGCCTTTGGCGGTAATATCACCTCGCTGGTGCTTTCATTATGATAAATCCGATCACAGATATTGTTATCACCGGTTCAACAATCCTGTCCGCTGCCGGAATCGGTGTTGCTGCCTTGCAGGAACTTGTCCGGACCGGAGGTAACGCACTGACGGCCATTCCCGGTGACGTGCTTGGGGCGGAAGGCTATTATTGGGGAAAGATGGACGGCTTTAAGGTCTCTGATTTCATGTCGCCCATGAAGGCCCGCAAGATGGATCGTTGCAGCCAGTTTTCCATTGCTGCTGCCGGTCTGGCCCTGAAGGATGCCGGGATCGATCTGAAGACCCTGGCGCCTGAACGGGTGGGTATCGCCCTTGGCAGCGGTTTTTGCGGAGTTTCCAATTCAGCTGAATTTTTGTCCGGTTATTTCAAGGATGGTGTAGATGGGTTGATCCCGATGATCTTTCCCAACACCGTTTCCAATGCCCCTGCAAGCAACGCCTCCATCGAACATGGTCTTAAGGGTCCCAATGTTACATTGGTCCAGCGCTTCTGCTCGGCGGAGTCAGCCCTCCTGCTGGCCTGCCGTTTCATTGAGGAAGGGCGGGCCGATGTCATGCTTGCCGGCGGAACAGACGAGCTGATACCGATCCTGATAAAGGGTTTTGCAGCTATGGGACAGTTGAAGCGAGGCAGTGCGCCTTTTGGAGAAGGGTGCGGCATTGTCGTGCTGGAGAGCGCCGCGCATGCCCGCCGACGTGGCGCCGTTGTTCGCGGGGTGGTGGAGTGTATCCGCAGCATCGGCATGCTGGTCCCAGGTCATGAACAGGAAGGCATCGACCTTCTCACCAGCCACGTAGAAGGTTGCTCGCTGGTTTCCCTTTCCGGTTGCGCCACGGATATTCCCGAATTATTGGAATCCGTGGCCGGTGTTCCGACCATGGATATCGGGCGCAGCATCGGCAGGTCTCTGGCCATGGGAGGCACATCACTGGCAATGCTGGTTGCTTCGCTTTCTGTCGGCGCATACGGTCTGCACATTGCAGCATCCCCCGAAGGCCCCTGCTACTCCATGGATATCATGGGAGGCCCCCCTGTTTAATCCGGATCCGACCGCATATCTGCCCCATCGATTCCCTTTTCTGATGATTGATCGTTTGCTGGCCCTTGAATCAGGTGTGAGCGCCAGGGCCGAGTTACGGGTGACCTCCGTATCAGCAGGTTTTCCGCAGGTATACCTTGTGGAGTGTATCGCCCAGCTGGCTGGTATTGTCTCTATCCGTGAGGAAGGGGAGGGGGGCTTTCTGGCCTCTATTGATCATGCCGAGTTTGACGGCATGGTAAATGCGGGGGATACCCTGACCATAACGGCATGTACCCTGAAGTCATTCGGAAGGCTCGTGCTGATTGAGGGAGAGGTCGCATGCGAGGGAGCTGTTCTGGCGCGGGCGCAGATGACTCTGGGCATCGGGAGGCTGTGATATGCGCCGTCTGATGCTGACAATTGTACTGTTGCTTTGCTTTGTGTCGTCGGGCCATACCCGTCCGCTGCTGCCGCTTGAGGGGCTTGAGGCGCTGCGCAAGGCTTTCTCCGGTGTAACGGACTTTACGGCCGGGATCACCCAGGAGAAGCGCCTTGCGCTGATGAAGCGTACCATGACGATGAACGGTACGGTCCGTTTCCGTAAGCCGGACCTGTTTTATCTGGAGATAACATCCCCCTATGTCAGCCGCCTGTTGTTGCGGGACAGTACAATCGAACAGGTCATGGGCAATGCCAGCGACCGGAACAGGATTGTGCTGCCTCCTGAACAGGGTCTCAAACACTGGTTTTCGCGTATATCCGTGCCGGTCAGTTCCCTGCCGGAAGGCATGGCGGTAAAGGCCGACGTTACCGGCCAGGTTTATACCGTCACTATTTCGCCTCAGGGTAAGGGGCAGATTAAGGAAGTGATTGTAATCTTTCAGGAGGACGGCACTGTCAGACGTCTTGTAATCGGCGAGCGGAACGGCGACCGTGCCGTCATGACCTTTCATAAGGTACGCCGCAACGTTGGTCTGACGGAAAAGGATTTCCGGCTGGAATAGTTTTTCCCATGCAACTAATTCAGCAGCAACTCCATCAGCTTGTGCCCTTCAACAACCAGTCCCGTTGCCTTGGCCTGTTGCTCGTCGTACGAGGATGCGCCGTTACCCTGCTCTGAACCACCACGATAGATGATGAACGGCACCGGCTCAGAGGTGTGGGTCATCAAATGTACCGGCGTGGGATGGTCCGGGGTACAGAGGATGACATATTCGCCGAATTTTTTGATCCCTTCCAGCACCGTTCCCACCACCTGCCGGTCAAAATCCTCAATGGCCTGAATTTTGTGATCCATCATACCGGAATGGGAAGCTTCATCCGGCGCCTCCACATGCACATAAACTAAATCGTGATCCTCCAACGCCGTCAGAGCGGCCTGGGCCTTGCCCAGGTAGTTGGTGTCGATATAGCCGGTGGCGCCCTCCACGTTGATTATGTCCATACCGGCACAGACGCCGATTCCCTTGATCAGATCAACGGCCGATATAACCGCACCCTTCAGACCAAATTTTTCAATATAGGTTTCAATCCTGGGTGTCTTGCCGTGTCCCCACAACCAGATCGAGTTGGCTGCCATGTTGTCCTGTTCTTTGCGTTTCTTGTTGAGCGGATGGTCATGCAGCACCATCTGGGCATGGTTCATTATGTTGATAATGGTATCAGCGCCATCACCGCTGGGAAGAAAGTCCATAATCGCCTTGCCTGTGATGTCGTGGGGCGGAATCGCCTTCATGCCGTCCTTGCCGTTACGCCAGACCATCAGGTGACGATAGCCGACACCAGGATGGAATTCGAATTCTGCGTTACCCAGCTCACTTTGGAGCGCCTCAACCAGTTCCCTTCCCTCTTCGTTGGAGATATGGCCCGCAGAAAAATCCTCCATGTAAATCTTGCTGCCATGCGGACGTAGCGTTATCAGGTTCATTCGGAAAGCCACATCATCTGGCCCGAGTACGACCCCCATGCTTATCGCCTCAAGCGGAGACCGGCCAGTGTAGCAACTGCGGGGGTTATAACCAAAGACGGAAAGATTGGCAACGTCACTTCCGGGAGGCAGACCCTCGGGGATAGTGTGAGCCAGACCAACCTGGCCGTGTTGTGCCATGAAATCCATGTTTGGAGTCGTCGCTGCCTGGAGGGGCGACTTGTCGCCCAAATCACTGTATACAACGTCCGACATGCCGTCGCCAAGGAGTATGATGATCTTCATAAAAACCTTTCTGGGTGAGATGATGGGTATATTAGTTTCTGTATGCCGTATTTGTCAATCAAACATACAAGAACTTTTCGAGATGACTTTTGGTGGCTGCGGGGCGACGGTAATTTTGTACAGTCCGGAGTTTGGGCTGGCGATGGAATTTAACGTCAAGTCTTGAATTTTTTTCATTTCACGGTACTATATGCAAACTTTTGCTGCAATCTGTTGCCCGCTCGTAGGACACAACCGTCAAGGAGGTGTACATATGGAACTATGGGACAAGCTTAAAGGCGAATTCATTGATATAATCGAGTGGCTGGACAATACACGCGACACGCTGGTCTACCGTTTTGAGCGTTATGGCAATGAGATCAAATACAATGCAAAACTGGTTGTGCGCGAAGGCCAGATGGCTGTTTTTATCAACGAAGGACAGTTGGCCGATGTCTTCAAACCGGGCACGTACACCCTGGAGACCAGGAACCTGCCAGTCCTCGCTACCATGCAGGGATGGAAATATGGCCTCGAAAGCCCCTTCAAGGCCGAGGTTTACTTTTGCAGCACCCGTCAGTTCACCAATCTCAAATGGGGCACACCCGGCCCTTGCACCATGCGCGACCCGGAGTTCGGCGCTGTGCGGGTTACAGCCTTCGGTCTTTACTCCATCAAGATCAAGAACCCGACCGTCTTTATCCGTGAGATCGTTGGCACTGACGGCAACTTTACCACCAATGCCATCGAGGATAATCTGCGTGGCAAGATCGGTACCCGCATCAAGGAGGTCATGCCTGATGCCGGTATCCCGATCCTCGACCTGGAAAGCAAGGTCATTCAACTGGGCGAAACCCTCAAAACTCGGATCGTCACGGCCTTTGACGGGTTCGGCCTTGAACTGACCGAGGTACAGGTACAGGACATCGGCCTGCCGGAAGAGGTGGAAAAGGCCATCGACAAAGCGGGCGCCATGCGAGCTATCGGCAACATGCAGACCTATACCCAGTATGAGACGGCCAATGCCATCAAGGATGCCGCCAACAATCCTGGCGGTCTGGCGGCAGCCGGAGCCGGGGTGGGAATAGGCTTCGGAATGGGTGGTCAGATATCTGGAGCCATGAACGGTATGCTTACGGGACAATCGCAAGCCACTTCGTCTTTACCTCCGGCGCCGCCACCTCACGTTCAGTATTTCGTCGTCCTCAATGGCCAGCAGACAGGCCCGTTTGACGCGGCATTACTTCAGCAGATGACACAGTCCGGGCAGTTGACCCGTGAGACTTTGATCTGGAAACAAGGGATGGCAAACTGGACCGCAGCCGGTCAGCTTACAGAACTTGCAGAGATTTTTGATGCTGTGCCTCCACCGTTGCCATCATAATTGAAGACTTGCTACCAAACTGTCACGGCAAAAATCCCTTGTCATTTTCTTATACGGGTTATTCTTGCAATGCTGCTGAAATACTGATTTTGAGCATAGAAGGAGAAATTATGCGCCTCACTCCCGCAACCGAACTGGAATACCGCTGTAAAAAACTTCAGGATTACATGGCTGAAGATGGCTTGGACGCCATTATCATCGTGCAGAATGCCGATCTGTTCTATTTCACCGGTACGGTCCAGAGCGGCAATTTGTATGTCCCGGCCAAAGGACAGCCAATTTACATGGTGCGCAAAGACGCCAGCCGAGCGCGAATGGAATCAGGCTTGAGAGAGGTGCTGGCTTTCGGTTCCATGAAGGATATTCCCGGCATCCTGGCGGATTACGGATATCCGGAGCCAAAACGTATAGGCTTGGAACTGGACGTACTGCCAGTCAACTTTTTCGAACGCTATCGCAAGATATATCCAACCGCCGAATATTGCGACGCTACCCCGCTCATTCGTCGTGTACGCATGATCAAATCCCATTATGAAATTCATCTGATGAAGGATGCTGCTGACCAGGTTGACCGGGTCTACCGGAGAGCAAAAGAGGTCATTCGCGCAGGAGTTACCGATCTGGAAGTCGCTGCGGAATTGGAATTCACCGCCCGCAGGGATGGTCACCAAGGATTGGTGCGGATGCGCGGCTTCAACTCCGAACTGTTCTACGCCCAAATCTTCTCCGGCACAGATAGCGCCGTACCGGCCTATCCCGACACGCCTTTGGGCGGTCTGGGATTAAATCCGTCCTTTGGCCAGAGCGCAGGTCTCAAAAGGATTGAGGCCAACGAGCCGATCATCGTTGATTTCGCTGGTTGTGTGGATGGTTATCTGATCGACCAGACGCGTGTTTTTGCAGTTGGTGGCATATCCGACCGGATGCGCAAGGGGTACGATGACATGCTCCGTATACAGCAGCGCATGACCGAGATTGTCGCGCCAGGCGCAAACTGGAGTGCGGTCTATGAAGAATGCCTTGCAATGGCGGTAACGCTTGGTTATGCCGACAGTTTCATGGGAGCAAAAGGCTCACAGGTCTCATTCATCGGACACGGTCTGGGTATTGAGATCGATGAATATCCATTTATTGCCCGTGGATTCAAAGATATGAACATGGACGTAGGGATGGTTTTTGCGTTTGAACCCAAGGTGGTTTTTCCTGGAGAAGGGGCTATCGGCATTGAAAACACCTTTTACATAAGCCTGGACGGCTTAAAACAATTGACCTACTCTAATGAAGAGCTAATTATCTTGCCTATTTGATTTTGATAAAATTTTTGTTGCATTTTATGTATTCTGTCGAGTATAACTACAACATTGATTGTATACAGTATCCTGAAAATAGATTTTGTGTTTGGGTAACCAGTTATTTTGTAATGGTTTTACAATTACCAACAGGTTTAAACGTCATCCAGGCATGCGGCTAATAAATACAATCGACCTAATAAAAAAACTCTAAATTCATTGGCAGTCCAGACACTCGGCACAGTTAATATCAGTTAACACCACACCACGAAAGGAGAGTACCAAGATGGCATTGAAAGACACACTCAAAGAGAAGATTGAGGCGCATCGTCCCCGCACCACCAAGCTTGTGAAGGAATTTGGCAAGGTTATTATCGATCAGGTCAATATTGACCAGTGCATCGGTGGCGCCCGCGACATCCGTTCACTCGTGACCGACATTTCTTACCTGGATCCCCAGGAAGGGATCCGCTTCCGCGGCAAGACAATCCCCGAGACATTTGCAGCACTGCCCAAGGCGCCAAACTCCGGCTATCCTACTGTTGAGTCCTTCTGGTACTTCCTGCTCACCGGTGAAGTTCCAAATGATGCACAGGTTGCTGAAGTCGTGGCCGAGTTCAAAGTCCGTCAGGAAGTTCCCCAGTATGTGTTTGACGCAATCCGCGCCCTGCCAATTGATATCCATCCAATGGTCATGCTGTCTGTTGGTATGCTTGCTCTACAGAAGGATTCAAAGTTCTTCGCTTTTTACGGCGGCGGCAAGTTCAACAAGATGACTGCCTGGGAATATGTGTATGAAGATGCCAGCGATATCGTAGCTCGTATTCCTGTCATTGCAGCATTCATCTACAACCTGAAATACAAAGGCGACAAGCAGATCGCCATCGATCCGAAACTCGACATGGGCGCCAACTTTGCTCATATGATCGGCCAGAGTGAAGCGTATAAAGACGTTGCTCGTATGTACTTCATCCTGCACTCCGACCATGAGTCCGGAAACGTTTCGGCCCACACCACTCACCTGGTGCATTCCGCACTGTCCGATCCTTACTATGCATACTGCGCCGGTTTGTGCGGTCTTGCCGGCCCACTGCACGGCTTGGCCAATCAGGAAGTTCTCGACTGGACCATGAAGTTCCAGGAGAAATACTGCAAAGGTGTAGAACCAACCAAAGAACTGATCAAGAATGCTCTGTGGGATACCCTCAATGCCGGTCAGGTTATTCCGGGTTACGGCCACGCCGTTCTTCGTAAGACCGACCCACGCTATATGTCACAGCGTGAGTTCTGCCAGAATACCCCCGGTCTCAAAGATGATCCGCTGTTCAAGGTTGTTTCCATGATCTTTGAAGTTGCCCCGGGCGTTCTGACCGAGCACGGCAAAACCAAAAACCCCTGGCCAAACGTTGATGCACAGTCCGGCGTTATCCAGTGGTACTTCGGCCTCAAAGAGTGGGACTTCTACACCGTCCTGTTCGGCGTCGGTCGCGCACTTGGCTGCATGGCCAACATCACATGGGATCGCGGTCTGGGTTATGCTATTGAGCGTCCCAAGTCCGTTACAACCGCAATGCTTGAGAAGTGGGCTGCAGAAGGCGGCCGTCAGCTGGCATAATTGTTTAAAACATATTAGTACAAAAAGGGGATGCGGCAACGCATCCCCTTTTTTAGCTATTATTCTAATATCAGCAGGGAGGTCTTTCCATGATCTGGAAAACAAACCACCAGAAAAAATTTGACAACATCCTCAAGAATATCCCCCTGTTTTCAGACCTCTCCGATGAGGAAACCAGACAAATCGAACTCATCATAACCAAGAAAAAATTTGCCAAGGATCAGATTGTCCTGTTCGAAGAAGACACAGCCAAATACATGTATATTATCTATGCGGGAAAGGTCCGGGTTGTAAAGCAAAGCATAGAAGGCCGCGAACAGATCATTACTATCCACAAGAAGAATGATTTTTTTGGTGAAATGTCCCTTCTCGACGGCAAGACCGCTCCGGCAACGGTTATCGCCCACGAAGATGCCGTTATAGGTCTTCTCTCAAAGAATGATTTTGAGCAGCATCTCCTCAGCAATGAGAAGATTCGGGGCAAGATCATCGATCTACTTTGTTCCAACTTGCGTGACTCCTGGGCAATGATAAAAATTCTCAGCTTTAATAACGCTGAACAACGGATAATGGCGGTTCTTGAGCGCATGCATGAATTGTACGGAGTGGTGGATGACCGCGGAGGGATAATCAATGTCAGACTGACGCACCAGCAGATTGCCAACTATGCATCAGTCACGCGCGAGACAGTAACGAGGGTGCTTAATCGGTTTGAAAAAGAAGCTATAGTACAAATCCTGGAGAGTAAATATATCCTGCTTACGAAGACGTTTTACGATAGGATCAAAGCTGTTGGTTAGTTTATTTCCAGTTCATTACGTTCATACAGCACAAAAAGCATACCATGCCGGGGATTGCCGAAACAATAACCGAATCCGCAAAAACTGTCAGGTTTCAATAACCGACAGGCCGGATGACTGGATCAGATCATGAAACTCTCCAAGAAAAACATACTTGCAATCATCAAGGAACATGAGGGATCTATCCACTTCGCCTCTCTGCTGCGCGAATTTGGTGGTCGCCACGTCAAGAGCGAGCTGAAGCGCATGTTGGATGATATGGCCGACGACGGCGAGGTGACCCGCCTGAAAGGGAATATATATGCCTTGCCCGGTTCATCAAAAGGGGTGAGCGGCAGGCTTTCGACCCACCGTGACGGCTACGGGTTTGTCACCCCTGAGGGAGGCGGGGAGGATGTGTTCATCCCCTCCAGATACATGAAGGGCGCCATGCACGGCGACAAGGTGGAGGTACGCTCCGAGCGGAGCCGCCTGGGAGACGGTAAGCAGGAGGGGCGGGTTGTTGCCATTACCGAACGGGCCTTCACTCGTATAGTGGGTCGCTACGAAGAAACCCGGCGCGGGGCGATCGTGATCCCCGAAGAACAGCGCCTCAACATGGTGGTCGCCATAAATCCCAAGGGGCGCGGCCTGGCTAAGGACGGCCACCAGGTGGTGGCTGAACTGACCAGCTATCCGATCGGCGGTCGTCCGGCCGAAGGGCGCATTGTGGAGGTACTGGGGTGGCCTGACGATCCCGAGGTTGAGATACAATCAGTCATCCGCCGTTTCGAGCTGCCGCATGTTTTTGGCCCGGATGCATTGGCCGAAGCCGAACTGGCGCCGGATACGGTCTCACGGGAGGAACTGAAAGGACGCGTGGATCTGCGCACGATGACGACCGTGACCATCGACGGCGAAACAGCGCGCGATTTCGATGACGCAGTTTCTCTGCGCCGCGAAGGGGATACCTTTCGGTTATGGGTATCCATTGCCGATGTATCCAGTTACGTGAAGCCTGACAGCGCCCTGGATCGTGAAGCCTACCTGCGGGGTACCTCGGTCTATTTCCCGGACCGCTGCATCCCCATGCTGCCCGAGCGGCTCAGCAACGGGATCTGCTCGCTCAATCCGAACGTTGACCGTCTGACCATGACGGCCGAGATGCTCTTCGACAGCAACGGCAACATGCTGGAATCGGCCTTTTACCCCAGCATTATCAAAAGTACCGCACGTCTGACCTACACCATTGTCAAACAGATCATCGTGGATGACGACCAAGAGGCGGTTGACAAGCACCGACCGCTGACCACTATGCTGATGGAGATGAAGGAGCTTGCCCTGATATTGATGGGGATGAGAAAGAAACGTGGCAGCATAGACTTTGACCTGCCCGAACCGGAGATCATCATCGGCCTGACCGGGTTGACCGAGGGGATCATCCGGGCCGAGCGCAACCTGGCCCATCAATTGATAGAGGAGTTCATGCTGGCCGCCAACGAGGCTGTGGCCGCCTTCATCACGGACAAGAACATCCCCTTTCTATACCGTGTTCACGAAAACCCTGACCCGGCCAAGCTGCTCAACTTTCAGGAATTCATCTTCGGATTCGGCTATGAGTTCGACCTGGTGGAGGAGAAGGTCAAGCCGTCCGAGTTGCAGCGTCTGCTGGCCGAGGCCGAGGGCCGCCCCGAAGAGCGCATGCTCAACTACGCCCTGCTGCGATGCATGAAGCAGGCCCGCTATGCAGCTGATAACGTGGGGCATTTCGGTCTGGCCTCACGCTGTTACTGCCACTTTACCTCACCCATCCGGCGTTATCCCGATCTGGTGGTACATCGAATACTAAAGGCAACGCTGGCAGCAGATGAGCACAAAGGTGAGAAGCGTGTAACGAAACAACTGGCGATCGCTACCGAACGCCTGGGCGAGATTGCCGAGCACACCAGCAAACGGGAGCGGGTAGCCATGGAGGCCGAACGGGATGTGGTCGAAATGAAGAAACTTCAGTATATGCAGCAACATCTGGGCGAAGAGTTTAGCGGCTACATCAGCGGGGTAACCGGCTTCGGCTTCTTCGTGGAACTGGAGGAGCTGTTTGTGGAGGGTCTGGTGCATCTCACCACCCTTACGGACGACCTTTATACCTATGTCGAAAAGCAGCACTCCATGATCGGCCAGCGGTCGCAACGTGTTTTTCGCATCGGCGACCAGACCAGGGTCAAGGTGGCGGCAGTCTCTCCAGCCACAAGGCGGATTGAGTTTGTTCTGGCGAGTCACACACCTTCGCAGTCGGCCATCCACCCGGCAACTCCAAACAGCCAATCCGAAGAATATCCTCGCATTCCGGTCAAAGGGAAACGGGTGAACGGTTTTAAGTGGAGTCCAGAGGATGGCGGTAATGACTCGAAGGCTAAAGATAAAAAAAATGGCCGAACAAAACGACGCTAGTGAAGGACTAAACTTCATCTTCCCTGCGACCCAGATATGCTCCCAGACTCTGAATGGCAATTGAATCCATCAAAGGAATTTCGGAAAGAGGAATCGTGGTGTCGGCAACAACCTCAGCCAGGTGAAACATCTGGTACCATGGGAGAGGAGATTTTTTTGATGATTTTAGCCACAGAGCATTGAGTGTCAATCGTTCGAGCCAGTTTTTTCGGCGTTTTTCGAGAATGTTTTCTATAATTGCGGACATTGCCGAGCATTCTGCGTCTATAATGTTACGTTTCTTCTTAAAGACAGTTTCAATAACCTTGTCAACCTCGGCGTCATCCTCGAACCATGAGTTGGCAAAATGATGTTCTCCGCACCATTCGGCAGAGTCTTTCAGCGCTTTTTTACGTGATTTATCCGCAAGCAGTTCCGGGGCTTTACGCTCCAGTTCGTCCCTCATCTGGGCAAGTTCGTTCTGCGCATCAAAGGATATCCCTTTCCATTGATCTTTTCCCAGCGCCTCTGCAACATGGGCCAACCAGAAATTAGGCGCTTTGCCAAGCGCGGCCCCTTCAGCCAAACCGTGGCAAATACGCTGGTCGAAATATTCAGGAGAAGACTCAATAAATGCGCCTTCCTGTTTCAACATATCCAAATAGTTGTTCAGCTCTTTTTTTGTGGGCAGAGACACAACAAAGGCGTCGGCAACCCCTGCGCCTTTCTTGAGCAATACCGAACAACTGATATGACCTTTTCCGTCAGGGACTACAGACTGAAAAGACTGGGCAAAGGCGCCGTCAACCGGGGAGGCGTAAATGGTTGTAGCCAGACTTTTAGACAACGGGGCGCACTCGACACGAGCGCGGCGGGCATTGGTAACAGCCTGATCAATGTTTTTACGGATATCTTCCTGAAACCAGTTGCGAGTGATGATCAGTCGTCGCAGAGTTTCCGGGGTGATATTCGAGGAGTCCGCAGCCAGCAAGTGTGATACGCCCTGCCGCACGTCCGGCATGGGGTGAAGGATCATAAGCGCAGCTACATCACGCACCAGCGCACTCTTCGCGTTCAACATCCTGCCGCACAGGGCGGTCTGCATCTCCGGGTCGCCCAGCGCCAGGATCTGCAGCATATTTTCCAGTGCTTCGAAGGGAGAATTGACACCCATCTCCTCGACGCTTTTGAAGAGTCCATCCATGATCTCTTCCGGTGGAGTATCGCGCAGTTCGGTGCTGTGTGCATCCAGCAGCAGTCTCTGACTGTTGGCGTCATGCAGCACCGGCAGCAGCTCAACCCGGCTCTGTAGTAGAACATGGGATACAGCGGCGCACAGGTTGGCGTCGCCACATTCCACATAAATTTTTTGTGCCATGGTGTTCTGCAGACGCTCTATGCGTTCCGTACTGCCGGATCGTCCACGCTCCAGTTCCACCCTCAGAATCTCAAGAATATCGTACAGCACACGCAACGCGGCATCGACCCGGTCGTCATCATATGATGAAACGCTGAACAACTCCACCAGCAAGGCAGAAATTTCCAGGGCAAATGTATCATGATCCAGAAGGTAGCGCCGCAACTCATCCTGCAAGGCATGAGGAATGTCAAAACGAGTCTGGTTACGTGTTGCGTAATAGCGATCTGCATAATAGCGAATGCCGCTTGTGGATGCTGTCGCCCCTTTACTCTTTTTGGGGCGTGACGTTTCTGTGGCGCCTGCGGCCCCCATCATTTTCATGATGTCCATAAATTCACTTGGCATTTCTGGCGGCTCGGTTGCGTGCCGTATAAAGCTTCCCGGCTTGGGAAACGGCTTGCCGCGGTACTTTTTACCTTCAACCTTGGTGCGGACCTCCCGATAGTGCCGATGCATGGCTTCAACAAATTCTGGATACTCGTTAATGAGCTCAACAAAAATATCCAGAAGTTGCCCGGCATATGGCGACTGCTTGTGAAAATCATCCAGAAAAGGGCCTGCCAGCTCATCATCCCGGTCGAATCCCATGCTGATGGCCGCCTTTTCCTGCATCTTTTCATTCAACACAAACAGGGTTGTCCGGCGGCAGTCGCACCCTTTATCGGTGCAGTACAATTCAATAAATCCGTAATTTCCCTTAGGTATCTTTCCGGATTTATGATCTAGCTGCACGGCCATAACCGGTTCATCTGTTTCCGGAAAAATGGCGGAATAGGGCTGTAATGACATGAAATACTCCTCCAGATGGGAATAAAGCAACTGGCGTGGAAAATACTATGAAACCAGGAATGGGTCAAGAATGAACCGTCCTGAGAGGAACGGTTTACCTTTCTCTAACCGGCAAAATGTTAATATAAACTAAATTTAATGGATGTGACGACAAAATTCTGTTAAGGATGTTCAAGTGCTTTGCAAATTCACAAACATGGAGCATCTGTCATGACAAAAAGCGAACATATTCGTCTGCGCATCAAAATGGTGTGCCTGCGGTTCTTCTCGTTAACAGCCTTTTGGCTCCGGACAGCATCATGAAAATACTCACGCTTAGCTGCTGGAGCGATTCCATTCATTTTCGTCTTTTCAGCAAGGATGACTTTACCCTTCTGGCCTTGGGGTCTGTCGAACGGGTAGGTCTCGGCGATTCCTACCTGACACACATTCTACCCAGCCGGGAAAAATGTAGCGTCTACGTCGATTATTGTGATCACCACAGCGCTCTCTCTCTGATCCTTGCCGCTCTTACCGACGCGAAACATGGTGTTATTGCGAGCAAACAAGAAATTGTGGCTGTTGGTCACCGGGTAGCCCATGGCGGGGAACACTTTCACAATTCCGTCAATATTGACGAACAGACATTCTCGGCCATCCGCAGCCTGGAATCGCTTGCACCGTTGCATATCACCCACAATATAGCCGGCATCGAAGCTGCCCGGGATCTGCTGCCGGATATTCTCCACATTGCAATATTCGACACGGCATTTCATCAGACCATACCGGAACACGCCTTTATCTACCCACTTCCCTACGAGTGGTATGAACAATACGCTGTCAGGCGTTATGGTTTTCACGGCCATGCCCATCTCTACCTTTCCCGACGGGCTGCTGCATTGTTGGGAAAACACCCCGCAGAATGTAACCTTGTGACCATTTACCTGGACCGTGGAGTATCCCTCTGTGCGATTAGAAACGGCATCTCCATTGATACAAGCATGGGCATGACCCCGCTGGAAGGAGCGGTCATGAGAACCCGTTGTGGTGACATTGATCCGGGTATTATCTATTTTGAGATGCAGAGGGGCAATCTGTCTGCACAAGAAATGGATATTGTCCTGAACCAGAAAAGCGGAATATTAGGCATCACCGGCAAGCATTACGACCACAGCCAGCTGGTTCAGGAAGCGCTTGACGGTAACGAACGCTGCGCCCTGGCACTTAAAATTGAATCCAGCCGACTCAAAAAGTATATCGGATCGTATTGTGCTGCAGTGGGTAGATTGGATGGGGTGGTCTTTTCCCATGGTTCAGGGAACGACGATTGGTATGTGCGTCAATTGACGATGGAGGGTATGGATATTTTCGGCATGCAACTCGACGTGCAGAAGAACAAAGCTCTTGCTACCTCCTGCATGGAGAATATTGTTTCGCATCCTGGCTCTCCAACCGGTATTTTTGTCCTCCCAAGCGACGAACAACTCGCCTTTGCAGAGGATGTTGCGTCTATCCTGAACCAGGGTTCCATCGACCATGTCATGCATCCATATACATTTTCCCGATCCTGCTTTGTGCCCAACATCTGTACCGAAGACCAAGGCATGCGAGTGTAAAGTTGAATCCGGTACGAGCCCGTCTGGTCAAATCACAGACTGGAAAGGGTTTCTGCTTGAAGGGATGGGCGACGAAGAGACTGCCCGGCTGAGGATGGCGCCCCCATGTGGGCGCCCCTACACGGGATCGCTTCATCCCAGCTCGTGCGGGGAACAGATCCATAGTCCGGTATCCCTTCATCAGCACTCCACCTGTAATGAGCGTGATTCATGTTTAACCTCCACCTGTTGACCCGATGAGCTGGAATATAAAACAAAAACAACGCGCCTTGCTGGCGGCAGAAACCAACCTGTGCTCCCGTGGTACTGGACGGGGAGGCCGACTCAGCATATGTCTTGTCTCTCCCAGCCGCTATCAGACCGGCATGAGCAGCCTGGGATTTCAAACCGTATACTCCCTGCTTGTTGCCTCACCAGGCATCCTTTGTGAACGGCTATTTCTACCAGATCGTGAGGATCTGGAAGAATACCGGCGAAGTGGCATGTCGCTGTTCTCATTGGAAACCCAACGTTCCCTGGATGATTTTGACATCATTGCCTTTTCCACATCGTTTGAACCCGATTATCTTAATATTCCCACGATGCTCACGCTATCCCGCATCCCGATCTGGGCCAGCGAACGGGACGAGTCGCACCCGCTGGTCATGGCAGGTGGAGCGGCGTTCTTTATCAACCCGGAACCAGTGGCTGATTTTCTGGATGTGATTTGCGTCGGAGAGGGTGAAGAGCTCGTTCCCAACCTGGTCGACTCCCTGATGGCGCCTGGGCGTGGCCGGTACGAATTACTGCTGTCCCTGGCAGCATTGCCCGGTTTCTACATTCCATCGTTGTATCAGACCCATTACCACGACGGCCGCCTGGTTTCTGTAGATACGGCCCCAGGCGCGCCGGTACAAATCAAGCGAGTCTGTGCTTCGCTGGAACAGCACCGTCCGGCGCAATCGGTTATTCTGACGGACAACACCGAGTTCGGCGACATGTTTCTGGTTGAGGTGAGTCGTGGTTGTCCAAGGGGGTGTCGTTTCTGCACCTCGGGATTCATATATGCCCCATTTCGCCAGAACCGTTTTGATTGTGTCACGGCAGCAGTAGATGAAGGGCTTGCCCATCGGGACAAGATCGGCTTGGTGGGTGCAGCGGTGTCGGATTATCACGAGATCGGCCGACTCTGCCGATATATTGTCGAGAAGGGAGCAAAGGTATCAGTATCATCACTGCGCATCGACCGGCTTGATAGCGTGATGCTTGATGCCCTGGTAGCGAGTGGTCACAAGACCATTTCCCTTGCCCCGGAAGGTGGTTCTCAGCGTTTGCGGAACCTGATCCGCAAAAACCTGACCGAAGAGCAGATCCTGAATGCGTGTGAGTTGCTTATCTCACGCGATATCCTCAACCTGAAGCTCTACTTTATTATTGGGTTGCCAACGGAAACCGAATCAGATCTGGAGGAGTTGATACGGCTGGTTACGTCAATCAGGGAGCGGGTACTCGAACGTGCCAGGGGCAACCGCCGGATTGGTGAGATAATCTTGTCGGTCAATCCATTCATACCAAAGCCTTTTACCCCCTTTCAGTGGTGTGGAATGGAGCCGCTGCCGTCATTGGAAAATAAGGTGAAGCTGTTGAAGGGAAGGTTCAGCACGATTCCCAATGTGCGGCTTAAGGTGGAAGGGTTACGGGATTGCTATTTTCAGGCATTGTTATCTCGGGGAGATCGCGGTCTCGCCAAGTTGTTGGCAACAATGGCAGGGGGTATGACCCTCAAGAAAGCAGCTAAATCATGTGGAATGGATACGGATAATGCAGTCCAGCGCACAATTGCCGTAAATGAGATGTTGCCATGGGATATCATTGCAGCTGAGGACAGGGCGCATTTGAGGGCCGAGTATGAACAGGTTTTATGCAATCAAGGGGATATCAGGAGATGAAAATCTGCTCTATTTGCAAACAGGATTATGATGAGACCAAAGAGCAATCCGAGTATGCCGAGGCGGGTGAATGGCTTGCGGAAGAGGTTTGGCAGGATGCTGGTGAGCTCTGTTCTATCTGTTTGGAAAATCGGGCCAGGTTGGTGATGATGTACTGCCCGGATTATAACAGTTAAACCTAGAAAAAGCAGTTCATTACCGCAAAGACGCAAAGTTCGCAAAGAATTCATATGGTTAACAAATACAATATCGTCACCTTTCAGGTTAGAACCATTTTCCAATCATCGTGCTGATTTTCTTAGCGTTCTTGCGGTTCATCACTTTCTTTCGCTGAGTTCCAGAAGAATTCCGCCTGTGGATTTGGGATGGACGAAGGCAATTCTTGCGCCTCCCGCGCCGTAACGGGGTTTTTCATCGATCAGTCGAACACCTTTTGCCTTGAGTTCAGCAAGCGCCTCCTCCAGGTCATCTACGCGCAAGGCGATATGCTGCATTCCTTCTCCGTTCTTTTCGATATACCGCGCGATCGGCCCATCAGGGACAGTTGATTCCAATAGCTCTACTTCAGAATCTCCCACGGGGAAGAAGGCAACTTTTACCTTCTGCTCGGCCACTTCTTCCGTTCCTGTCGATTTTATTCCCAGAAGCTCATAGAGTTTAGAGCTATCAGCTAAATTCTTCACTGCAATTCCGATATGATCAATCTTTAAAATTTTCATTTATTACTCTCCAAATACATTTTCCTTCAGCCTTTTTTTCAAAATCGCTGTCCTTTCAAACAACCCAATATTCTGTCGGCAGCCATTGTCGGCGATACTGTCCCTTTTTCAACTTCCTGCATCAATTCCTTTAGCAGCACTGCTGCCGGGCTTTCGTAAAACCACTGCTTTACCCCTTCACGTACCATGAATAATAACCAATCTCTATCCTGCTCATGCCGCTTTACTTGCAACTCCCCACTCTTGGTTAGCTTGTCCCGGTGATCGAGAATAATTTTATGAATGTTTTCCAGGCCGGCCATCGTAATCGCGCTGCATGTGACCACAGGCGGTGTCCAGCTGCGGTAGCGCGGAGAAAGCAGATGAAAAGCCATTTCATACTGTTGCTTCGCAAGCCCTGCCCGCTCGATGTTATCGCCGTCCGCCTTGTTCACCGCGATGGCATCAGCCAATTCCAGAACGCCCTTTTTTATCCCCTGAAGTTCGTCTCCGCCTCCGGCAATCATCAGCACCAGAAAAAAATCAACCATAGAGGCAACGGAAACTTCCGACTGGCCAACGCCGACAGTCTCCACCATCACCACATCAAATCCGGCGGCTTCGCACAAAAGCAACGTTTCTCTGGTCTTGCGGGCAACGCCGCCCAATGTTTTGCCGGATGGGGAAGGCCGGATAAACGCCCTCTCATTTACGGCCAGTTTTCCCATTCGAGTTTTATCCGCCAGGATCGAGCCGCCTGTTTTGGGTGAGCTGGGATCAACCGCCAGGACTGCGACAGAAAAACCTTTCTGGATAAACATCATCCCGAAACTCTCAATGAATGTGCTTTTTCCCGCGCCGGGCAGACCGGTGATTCCCAGTCGCAGCGCTTTTCCGGTCCGAGGCAGAAGAGCGTCGAGTATCTCTCTGGCAACTTCCTGATCGGCAGGCAGCGTGCTTTCAATCAAAGTAATTGTCTTGGCCAGCATACGCCGGTCACGGTTCAGAACGCCCTGAATGTATTTTTGAGCATCCGGCCTTTTCATAGGTTATTTGCCTTTGAGGTATTTCTCCTCAAGCAGCAGCAAAACCTTATCCGCTGATTCCGTAATGGCTGTGCCTGGCCCGAAGATCCCCTGCACGCCTTTGGCATAAAGGAAGTCATAATCAGCAGGCGGGATAACGCCGCCAACGATGGTCATAATTTCCTCACCACCCAGCTCTCTCAGTTTTTCTATCAGCTCAGGAACAAGCGTTTTGTGGCCAGCCGCGAGGCTCGAAGCGCCAATCAGATGAACATCATTTTCAATGGCCATCTTGGCTACCTCTTCCGGGGTCTGAAACATCGGGCTGATATCCACATCAAAACCAAAATCGGCATATGCGGTGGCAACCACCTTAATGCCACGGTCATGTCCATCCTGTCCCATTTTGGTAACAAGCATGCGCGGGCGCCGACCGGTTTTTTCAAAGAACAGTTCCACCCGTTTACGCAGTGCCGCAAGAATTTCACTATCCCCATATTCAGAGGCATACGCGCCGGAGATTACGCGGCTAGTTGCCACATAGCGACCGAAAACCTTTTCCAGAGCGTCGGACACTTCCCCGACGGTCGCCCGCAGCCTTACAGCGTCAATTGATGCCGCAAGCAAGTTCCCACCTTCTTTGGCAATATGAGTAATCTTCTCCAGTGCCCTATTTACAGCCTCATTATCGCGTCCGGCTTTAATTTGTTTCAGACGGCTGATCTGCTCGTCGCGGACAGAGGCGGGAACATCCATAACGTCAATGGGCACTTCATCATTTACTTTGTATTTATTCACTCCAACGATAGTGTCCTTTCCCAGGTCAATCCGCGCCTGCCTGCGGGCGGCTGATTCCTCAATTCTCATCTTGGGCATTCCTGTTTCAATGGCGCTTGCCATACCTCCCAGTTGTTCAATTTCATCGATAATTTTTTGCGCTTCCCGAATTATTGATGCAGTTAATGCCTCGACATAATAAGAGCCGCCCAGGGGATCAACCACATGACATATCTGAGATTCTTCCTGAATAATAATTTGCGTGTTGCGGGCAATCCTGGCGGACAGAGGTGTGGGCAGACTTACCGCCTCGTCAAAAGAGTTGGTGTGCAGCGATTGCGTGCCGCCAAGCGCTGCTGCCAGCGCCTCCAGAGTTGTTCTTATAATATTGTTGTACGGGTCCTGCTGGGTAAGGCTCCAGCCTGATGTTTGAACATGTGTGCGCAAAATAGCGGAACGGGGATTGGTCGGGTTAAACTCGCTGACAACCTTATGCCATAGAAACCGGGCTGCCCGCAACATGGCAATCTCCATGAAGAAGTTCATACCCACACCAAAGAAAAATGAGAGCCGTGGCGCAAAGTCGTCAATTTTCAGGCCGCCGTCAATGGCTGCCCGGATGTATTCCTTGCCATTAGCCAAAGTAAAAGCCGTCTGCAATACAGAATCAGCGCCTGCTTCCATCAAGTGGTAGCCGCTGATGGAAACTGTATTATAACGAGGCATATTTTCAGAGCAGTAAGAGATAATGTCAGAGACGATTCGCATCGACGGGCGGGGTGGGTAAATATACGTATTACGCGTGAGATATTCTTTGAGGATATCGTTTTGGATGGTTCCGGCTAACTGACTTTGCGATACCCCCTGTTCCTCAGCGGCAACGATATAAGCTGCCAGAATGGGAAGCACAGCGCCATTCATCGTCATGGATACGGTAACTTTATCCAGAGGAATCTGATGAAAAAGGATTTTCATATCCTCGACTGAATCGATGGCCACACCGGCTTTGCCTACATCACCGGACACGCGCGGATGGTCGGAATCGTATCCCCGATGGGTTGCCAGATCAAAGGCTACTGAAAGGCCAGTCTGTCCGGCAGCCAGATTTTTCCGGTAAAAGTCATTCGACTCCCTGGCGGTGGCAAATCCCGCGTACTGGCGGATAGTCCAGGGTTGATTGGTGTACATTGTCGCCGTGGGGCCTCTCAAGTAAGGGGCAATACCGGAGAGGGTGTTTATGGAATCAAGCCCCTCCAGATCTTCGACGGTATAGATAGGTTTTACAAGGATTCCTTCCGGTGTTGCCCAATTAAGGCAGTCCGGATGCTTTCCTTTTAATTCTTTCTCTGCAAGTTCCTGCCATTTTTCCTTTGGAGAATGTTGCGACATTAGTGAACTCCTTGTTTAGAATAGGAATTTGCTTTTTGCGGTGGACGAAAAATACACTTGGAGGATGGTAGTGTCAACGCATGACAGGTCGTTATCTTTCCGTTATCTTCCTTCCTGATATGGCCAATAGCCTAAGGAGCTGTAAAAAAATAACATGGCCATCTTGCATCTCATCTTCAGGCCATCTTTGACCGAACTTCAATCACCAAATCCTCAACGTAGCTCTGCTACGTCTGCGG
>JBAYZR010000004.1:0-26209 GCA_041672425.1 Pedobacter sp.
CCAGAACGTTCATCCGCACGGCACTACGGATCAGATTTTCAGTATGTGGCGCAATTCGAAAACCAAGCCGTTGTTCAAAGCGGATGGCACGGAAAACGCGGGTTGGATCTTCAACGAATGACAGGTTGTGCAGCACCCTCACCACCCCCTCCTGGATGTCTTGCTGGCCACCGTAAAAGTCGATCAGCCGACCGAAATTGTTGCCATTGAGGCAAAACGCCAGGGTATTGATGGTAAAATCGCGCCGATATAGATCATGTCTGAGCGAAGAGCGCTCCACCGTTGGCAGTACGCCCGGGGACTCATAATATTCCAGACGGGTGCTGGCCACGTCAACCTTGGTTCCGTCGGGAAAGATCACCACTGCCGTGCCGAATTTCGGATGGCAGCGAACCCGGCAGCCGTGGCAGACGGCAAATCTCTCCGCGAAAAATATGCCATCACCCTCCACGGTCACATCCATGTCCAGATTCTTTACGCCCAACAAAAGATCGCGGACAAACCCGCCCACCGCATGTACAAGCAGCCCCAGTTCGTCGCCGGTTTTCCCCAACTCGCGCAAAAGCGTTATAGTGTGCACTGGCAGTCGCTTGCCGATCTGGCCGACAATCGAACGGCTCTTGGGCACTGTTGTCAGGGCATCTACGTCATAAAGCGCCTCAGGCTGTCCGCGCCGTCCGCCGTACATATGACGTAAAAGATCGGTACGTGTTACCGCCCCTACCAGAAGCTCCCCGTCGAACACCGGCACAAAGCGTCGGTTTCCATCTACCATATACTCCTGAATATCCGAGAGCAGTGTGTCATGACTGCCACGCATGAACTCGGTGTGCATGAAGTCGGTGGCCGGAGAGGCGCCCAAACCGTGGTAAAGACACTTTTCCACGGTCTTGCGGGAGATTATGCCGATCATGGCGCTACCATCCATGACCGGCATGGCATTGCAATTGTAACGTGTGAGCAATTCCCTTGCCTCGGCAATGGTGACAACGGCTTGCATGGTCTTGACCGGCGCGGACATGATATCACCGGCGCAGACCTGCGGACTGACCTCTATCCGCAGCAACTCTTCCAACCGCTCCAGCACCTGTTTCAGTGACAGGTCACGGATCGTGGCCGAAGCAGCCGTGGCATGTCCACCCCCATTAAAACGCCGCAGGATCTCACCCGAGTTTACCTCGGGCACCCGGCTACGGGCCACCAGATAGACACGATTCTCCATGGCTACTGCCAGGAACAGGGCATCAAGATTCTCCATATCCCGGATCGTATGTGCCAGGGCGGCAATGTCGCCGATATAGGAGTCGCTGGAGGCGTGGGCTATTGAGACCTGAGCGCCATTAACCATGGTTGTTTTAAGGGTTTTCAGCAGCATGTTGAGAAGCTCCACCTGCTGAGTGGTCAAATCCTGAGATATAAAATCAGAGACGATGTTCAGACGCCCCCCCTGCCCCAACAGCCAGGCGGCAGCCAGGAAGTCATCCCGCATGGTGGAAGGGAACAGGAGACGACCGGTATCTTCATAGATGCCGAGCATCACCAGGGTGGCTTCTTCGGGTGTAAGTGTCAGGCTGTGATCCATCAGGATTCCCGCCAGGATGGTGGATGAAGAACCGCAGGGACGGATGATGCCGCCGGTCGGACTGATGCTGAGTTCCGTTACGGGATGATGGTCGTATATATGAATATCCAGGCCGGGACGTGCGATGATTTCGGCGAAACGCCCGATACGGTTGAGATGCTGGCAGTCCACGATGATCAGGCGGGTCACGGCGTCCAAATCAATGTCTTTGGCGCGGGTAAATTGGGGAAGATATTCGGGATAGCGGGCCAGGAAGTCACGCACTCCCTTTTCCTGGGAGCCGGGAAAACTCAGGAGCGCGTCGGGGTAGAGACGGGATGCCGCTACCATGGAGCCCAAACTGTCGAAATCGGTATTTACATGAGTGGTGATGACGTCCATCAGCGTTTTTCCTGATTACGACTTATTGATCCGCGTAAACGCGACCCTGTGACATTTTTATATCACAGATAAGCAGTGAAGTCGTCAATTGGATAACTCGTGCGCGTTACAGCACAAGAATTTGCAACCCACAACGAACGTGATTGTGAATCGGCATGCAATAATGACCCACTTATTGGGATAATCGGCGTCTAAAATTGACCCGCCCCGGCACCCTCCTCATTTTCCCGGCGCCATGCGGCGATGCTCAGGCCACTATTGCGCCATGCTGTAATTTTGGTTGCCCATTCTGATTTTGAGGTGACTTGTGGCATCTGCGAACCTCCCCACTGTTAAAACTTCTGTGAAGGTCAATATAGTGGGGTGGATGGGAAGAGGGAAGATGGGCTCGGTTGACGCTTACATCTCGTAATCAAAGAGGCTAAACCGATTTAGCCCGTGTGTGTGTTTGTAACTAATATCACATCAACCTCATCGCATAGTTTACAGAATTTTTGAGCAGAAAATGTTTTCATACCGTAACCCCTTTCGATTTGAGGCGCCACAAAAGGTGCCACAAAAAAAGAAAAAGGGTCAGCTTTTGTAAGCTAACCCTTTGTTGTTATTGGAGGCGGCGAGCGGATTTGAACCGCTGAATAAAGGTTTTGCAGACCTCTGCCTTACCACTTGGCTACGCCGCCGTTTGTTGTGTGAATAATGTTTATATAAAATTATTCATAGTCATGTCAATCTCTATTTGAATTTGATTGCAACCCCAGTGGCTCTATATTCCGTGGAAGGCAAGAACAGGTATGTAGTGGTTGCCCCTGTGACTTCAGGGAGAATGACAGCGTCGGCCCGCATTTTCTCAGCTTCTGCCCGGATTGCTGAATAGCCCCATTCGCGAATGTCCGGGAATATTTTGGAATCAAATATGCCGTAGACTTCCCGTGTTATCCGGATTCTGCCCAGTTTGGCATATGGACGAAAAAGCTCGTCTTGCGCCAGGATAGGTGGGAGGTCGCGAAGGGGAGGGGGAGGAGGTGGCGAAGGAGGGGAACAGATTTTTGGATTTGGTGTGTTGCATCCAATAGTAAGCAGCAACAGGAGCATAAGCGAAATGATCTCAATCAAGTACTTTGGAGTTTGCATAGCTGGGTTTCCTTTGGCAGGCATCATTTTCCCTCTGGACAGAGAGTTTACACCATGCTAATATTTGCCGCTTTTTAAGGCAACAAGAAAAAAGAAAAATACATTTTTCATCATATTTTCTCAAAGGAGCGGGAAAGATGTCTGGTCATAATAAGTGGAGTACTATTAAGCACAAAAAGGGCGCTGCTGACGCTAAACGTGGAAAGGTTTTTACCAAGATCATCAAGGAGATTTCCGTTGCCGCCAAACTGGGTGGCGCTGACCCTGCGGCTAACCCGCGGCTGCGGACAGCGGTGGATAAGGCCAAGGCCGAGAATATGCCCAAGGATAATATTGAACGGGCTATCAAGAAAGGCGCTGGCGGGATGGAGGGTGTGACCTACGAGGAGATCGTCTACGAGGGTTATGGCCCGGGTGGCGCCGCAGTGCTGGTTGAGGTGTTGACCGATAACCGTAACCGTTCCGTCTCGGATATACGCAGTATTTTTACCAAGTGTAACGGCAATATGGGTGAGGCGGGCTGCGTTTCATGGATGTTCAGCAAGAAGGGTTTGATCGCTTTTGACAAGGGAATAGATTTTGAACAGCTCTTTGAGGCGGCTATTGAGTTCGGCGCCGATGATGTTATTGAGGAAGATGAACAGGTTGAAGTGCTGACCGATCCATCGGGTTTTATCGAGGTGCGTGAAGCTCTGGCGGCAAAAGGCTTCAAGTTTGCCAATGCCGAGATTACCATGATTCCGCAAACCTTGGTCGTGCTGGAAGGCAAGCAGGCCGAGAGTATGCTCAAGTTGATGGATAGACTGGAGGACAACGACGATGTACAGAATGTCTACGCCAACTTCGATATTTCGGCGGATGAAATGGAAAAGATAATGTAAAGAAACTAAAGGGAGCTTTGGCTCCCTTTACTGTTTCCGGGGGACGAAAATGGAGAAGGCTACCTTTGCTGCTGGCTGCTTCTGGGGTGTAGAAGATGAATTCCGTGATGTAGCAGGTGTGATTGCCACGCGGGTGGGCTATACCGGCGGGCATGCCGACAACCCTCGCTATCAGGATGTTTGTACTGGATTGACAGGTCATGCCGAAGCAATAGAGGTGATCTTTGATCCTGAACAGATATCCTACGAGCAGTTGCTTGATATCTTTTGGCAGTCCCATGATCCGACCCAGCTGAATTGCCAGGGTCCGGATGTGGGCAGCCAGTACCGTTCGGCAATCTATTATCATAGTGGGGAGCAATACAGGTTGGCGCAGGAGTCCCTGGAACGAAACGACCACTCTGGCAGGTATCAGCGCAGGATCGTGACCGAGATTGTTCCCTGCGCCAACTTCTGGGAGGCAGAAGAATATCATCAAAAATATCATCTCAAACATGGTGGTGGTTGCGGGTTTTAAATGAGAGTTCTCGGTATTGATCCAGGTTCACGCATCACCGGTTACGGTATTGTTGAACAGTCTGGCAACCGTCTTGTCCATGTGGATAATGGCGCCATCTTCACCGACAATGCCACGGATTTCCCTGGTCGGCTATTGAGGATCTTCGACGGTCTTTCCTCTGTTATCGCCCAGTACCAACCTGACGAGGTGGCGGTGGAGAATATCTTTTTTTCCACCAATGCACAAAGTGCTCTCAAGTTGGGCCAGGCGCGGGGCGCAGCTATTGTTGCGGCCGTTCATGCCGGTCTGCCGGTTGCAGAATACACTGCTTTGCAGGTCAAACAGGCAGTGGTGGGGCAAGGCAAGGCAGAGAAGGAACAGGTGCAGAAGATGCTCAAGGCGCTGTTGAGTCTGCCTGAGATAGCCCAGGCAGATGCCTCCGATGCACTGGCAGTAGCCATCTGCCACATCAATTCCCATGAACTCACACAGCAGACCGGTCCGGCGGCATCCCGGCGTATCACTTCCTGGAGGAACTTCAAGCCATGATTGCCATGTTGACGGGCATGATCGCCCACAAATCACCAGACCACATCATCATTGACGTGAATGGCGTCGGCTACCGGGTACAGATCCCCTTTTCCACTTATTATGAACTCCCCGAGGAGGGTGGCTCTGCTTCCTTGCACATCCATACCAGTGTGCGGGAAGATGCAATTCAACTTTATGGTTTCCGCACCAGGCTTGAGAAATCTTTCTTTCAACTGCTCATCTCGGTTTCCGGGGTCGGTCCCAAGTTGGCGCGGGATATTCTCTCCAACATCCAGCCGGCGCCGCTGGCTCAAGCGCTCATACAGGGTGATATCCACAAGTTATCAACCATACCAGGCATTGGTAAGAAGACAGCTGAACGCCTTATTCTCGAATTGAAGGAAAAGGTATGCAGGCTTGATATGAATTCCGTACCTACAGCTGAGCGGCGGGAGATACCGACCGGTGATGTCATGGATGATGTAGCTTCTGCCCTTGTCAATCTGGGTTACAAGGAACCACAGGTGAGGAAGGCGCTGGGTGGGTTGGATGCCTCACAGGGAGGCTCAGTGGAGGATATGCTTAAGCAGGCGCTCAAGGTGTTGATGAAGTAGCGCCTACATGAGAGTGGTAGGGATACGTCATGCATCATGTTCATACGCCAAACAAAAACTTGTGGTTTCAGAAGGGGTTAGGCACAGCGGAGCAATTTCTTGCCACATTGAAACAGTACTTCCATCTTGTTCGGCTTTATCAAGAGTTTCACAATGCCAAGCCCAAAAGCAGAGTGCGCCACCAGTTTTTTTACCCGGAAGGTACTATTCATATCGTAAGGAATCGCAACGGCTGGATCCATTGTCAAGCGGAGTGATTCCCATTCTTCGCGCTCCAAAGCACCCGGATCCACTTTAGGTTTACGAGCAGCAGGTGCTTTTTTGACAGATCCGCTGCTAGCAGCCGGTGTTTGGGGTTTTTTCTCTGGATAATAATTATGCGTCCCGCGGCAGGTATTGCACTCAACCCTAACCACTTGCTCGCCTTGCATGGCAACAATCGTATGATTCATGATTGCACGGCAGCGTGTGCAACGCGATTCAACACAATCTCCTGCTGATAATTTCCTGACTTTCATCCCTGTTTCCCCTTGCTCCTGCTGGTTAATTTTGTGGCGCTCCATCCGGCAAGACAGTCGGCAAGCCCCACACCGATCAACCCAATAAAAAAACCCCGAACAGTTCCGGAGTTTTTTATGGCAGCACGCGTGATGCGTTTAAACCATGAGTATCCGCAGACAGAGCTTACAGCTTAGCCCGCTTTTTGTCAAATGTAACAGCTATGGGCCAGCTATCTTCATCGCGATCACCTTCATTATCAGGATCTGATGCATGAGCATCATAGTCGGCGGACTGTTGTCACTGCATTTTTAAGGTGCCGCGTTTACTACATTTTCACGGAACCGCTGACACGGAGTCAAGAAGTACGAATACCAAGTTCTTGTCACTTCACCTCCTGATGAACTGCTGGCCGTCGCCCAACACTACCGTGATCGTGGTGACTGCGAAAACTGCTTTGATGAGTTGAAGAATTTTTGACAGCCTACCCGTTCAATTAACCATCTGCTATCATTAACCCTGTTCGGTAAATTGAACCTCATCAGCCGACTGCTCTTGCCAGAACCAGTGCCGTCATAGTGCGAGCCCTCTCTTGCCAAGATACTGACGATGCATTGTACACCCGAACTACAGTACCTGGAAACCAAACTCCATCGCCAATTGCACAGCGTTACCGAAAGGATTGAGAGCGAGTTGGATGATGAGCAGTTCCAGTTCATTGAAGGCTGCCCCAGAGACTGGGCTAAACAACCACCACCGGGTACTCCTTTGACAGTCGGCCTTGATGGTGGCTATGTGCACGCGTCAGATCAGAAGTCGAGAACCGAAGGCTGGTTCGAAGTCATTGTCGGCAAGAGTGTCCAGGCCGAGAGTGGCGCCAAGGTCTTTGCTTTCGTCAACAAGTACGACACCAAGCCCAAGCTGCGTCTTTACGAGGTGCTGAAATCCCAGTCTTAAAGTCCTATTTTAGAGTCACATCAATTCTACAGATTAATCTTCCTTGCCACCTCGAACATCGCAATGCCCCCGGCAACCGAGGCGTTAAGCGAACCAACCCCGCCATAGTGCGGAATGGACATGACCACATCGCACTGTTTGCGCACCAGTGGCCTGATCCCTTCTCCTTCGCTACCGATCACCAGGACAATATTGCCGGAAAAAGCCACTCCATAGACCGACGGTTTAGCCTCACCGGCCAGACCGTAGATCCAGTAGCCGGATTTTTTCAGGGTTTCAAGCGACCGGGCAATATTGGTTACCATAGCCACCGGAATTGTTTCCACGGCGCCGGACGAGGCTTTTTCAGCTGCTGCGGTAATGCTACAGGCGCGATCCTTTGGGATGATGACGCCATTAGCGCCGGCACAGGCTGCCGTACGGATCAAGGCCCCCAGATTGTGCGGATCCTGAATACCATCCAGAACCAGCAGGAAACCGGTAGAACCGGATTGTTCAACCACTGCCAGCAGATCATCAAGGTCGGCGTAGCGGAACGGTTCCACCTCCAGCGCAATGCCCTGGTGATGGGAAGAAGCGCACATCTTGGTCAGATCGTTTTTTTCACGGCGATGAACCGCTACTCCGCGATCTTCAGCAAGCTTGATGATCTTATCCACGCGGTGGTCGGTCGCACTGATCTGCACATACAGATTGAACACACCCCGAGTACCCTGTAGGGATTCCTTAACGGGATTGGCGCCGAATATCAGTTCACCCTTCATAGACAAGCCGCCACTATCTCATCAACGATCATCGCTACAGCATCAACCGGAACAGCAGCCTTGGCAATCGGTCGCCCAATCACCAGATAATCAGCCCCAGCCACCACTGCCTCAGCAGGTGTCATGATACGCTTCTGGTCGTCAGCTGCCGCAAATAAGGGCCTCACACCAGGGGTGACGATCAGGAAGTCAGAACCGCAGGCCTCACGGATCAGCTTGATCTCAAGGGGTGAGGCTACCACGCCGTCCATGCCGGACTCCTTGGCCAGTTTTGCCAGCCGAACGACCATATCCTGCACGGGATGATCGATGCCGACACCACGCAGGGTCTCCTCGGTGGATGAGGTCAGGATGGTCACCGCCAACAGACGGGGACGATCATCGCCGAACTCCTTGTGCACCGCAGTGACAGCGGTTTCCATCATCTCCGCGCCTCCAAGGGCGTGCAGGTTGGCCATCTGAACGCCGAGCCGGGCAGCCTCCACCATGGCCTTGGCTACGGTATTGGGGATGTCGTGGTATTTCAAATCAAGAAACACCTGGCCGCCGTGGCGCTGTACCGCTTTGACAGCTTCCAGGCCGCAGGAGGTAAACAGTTCCTTGCCCACCTTGAACATACCGACCTTAGTAGATAGCATTTCGGCATAACGGTCAATTTCAGCCAGCCCGTTCACATCCAGGGCGAATATTATCTTCTTGCGCGCTTCTTCATATGTCATGGTTAACCTTTCAGTACAGCGTATCGTGCTCACCTAAGCTCATGATTCCAGCCCAACTCTTGAGCGCCCCGGCCAAGTTGCACCACCACTGAAGCCATAAAGAGCCGCCGGGAGGAGCCCTTCAATAATCCAAAGGTTTTCTGAATAGTGATGTTTACTTCTGGTGTGAGTTTTAATTTCAGGCTGGATTATAGCATCTACTCTGCTGGATATGAAAATATTATACTTTGCCTTTTGCCTAAGTGATTGGTTCCTAAGGCAGAGGGGGTGAATAGGCCGCCCTCTGCCTTAGGGAGCCGGAAAAAACAAATATACCGTTTTACATCCCGTATTCAGGCCGCCTTTGCCGCCCCTTCAATTGCAAAATCCTCAACGTAGCCCTGCTACGCCTGCGGTGTTGCTCAATCAGGGACGACAAATTCGACCTGAATCCGTGCGTAAAACTTGGTATATCGGTTTATTCCGACTCCCTTAGATTTAATCAACGCTAACAAGCTTCCTGTTTGACACCAGGTGTTCCATCAACTTCACGATCAACGTGTTGCGGTACCTGCTCAAGTGTATCTACAATCAGCCGAAGGTTGCGATAACGTGCGAGGCCGGTACCGGCAGGAATAAGACGCCCCATGATGACGTTTTCCTTGAGACCACGCAGATAGTCAACCTTTCCTTCAATTGCAGCTTGGGTAAGAACCTTTGTAGTTTCCTGGAATGATGCTGCCGAAATGAACGACTCCGTAGACAACGATGCCTTAGTTATACCCAGCAGTAAAGGCTCTGCGATGGCCGGACGCTTCCCAGCTGATAATACTTTCTCGTTTTCTTCTTCGAACACAAAGCGCTCGACCTGATCGTCAATCAGGAGGGTCGTATCACCGACATCCTTTATACGAACTCGTCGTAGCATCTGCCGCACAATAACCTCGATGTGCTTATCGTTGATCTTGACCCCCTGAAGGCGATAAACTTCCTGAACCTCGTCTACGAGGTATTTGGCAAGCTCTTTGACGCCCAAAACCCTGAGGATGTCATGCGGATTGGAGGAACCATCCATAAGCGCTTCGCCTGCGCGCACCTGATCTCCCTCATGAACACTGATGTGTTTCCCCTTGGGTATCAGGTACTCCTTCGGCTCACCAACTTCAGGAGTCACGATAACTTTCCGTTTACCCTTTGCATCCTTACCGTAGGAAACACGACCATCAATCTCCGTGATGACCGCATAATCCTTAGGCTTGCGTGCTTCGAACAACTCTGCAACGCGTGGCAGACCTCCGGTGATGTCCTTGGTTTTGGTTGTTTCACGCGGAATTTTAGCAATAATATCACCCGCGCTAATGACAGCGTCGTCATGGACAGAGATATTGGCGCCAATCGGTAGAAAGTAGCGTCCAATAGTACCGCTCCCCTCTCCGCTGGCGTCCTTGATGGCAATCCTCGGGCGTTTGTCGCTATCCTTGGACTCAATGATAACCTTGCGAGACAAACCGGTGACTTCATCCAACTGTTCTTCCATGCTCACGCCTTCGATAATGTCAGCAAATTTGACCTTACCGGCAAATTCAGTGAGAATCGGCATGGTATAGGGGTCCCACTCTGCAAGAATTGAAGCAGGCTTAACCTTGCCACCCGGTGCAATCTTGATTTTAGCGCCATAGACAACACCATATTTTTCACGCTCGCGACCGGTATCATCAATCACCGCTATCTCACCATTGCGATTCATAACAATGTGGTATCCTTCAGCATTTATAACAGTGTTCAAGTTAATGAACTTGATGGCGCCATCGGTACGAGCCTCCAAAGAAGTCTGCTCAGCATGACGGGAAGCGGTGCCGCCAATATGAAAGGTTCGCATGGTCAGCTGTGTGCCTGGCTCACCAATAGACTGCGCAGCAATAACACCTACCGCTTCACCTTGATTCACACTATGGCCACGAGCCAGATCACGTCCATAACATTTGGCACAGATTCCCCGGCGACTCTGGCAGGTAAGTACGGAGCGAATCTTGATTTTCTCCAGCCCTGAATCTTCAATCCGTTTAACCAAACTCTCATCTATTTCTTGATTGTCCTCAACCAACACTTCACCGGTAATAGGATCAAGAATGTCATCCATTGCAACGCGTCCAAGAATGCGGTCACCTATATGTTCAATTATTTCACCCCCTTCAGTCAGCGAGGAAACAACCAGACCATCTAGCGTACCACAGTCGTCTTCAGTAATAATGGCGTCCTGAGCCACATCAACCAAGCGACGGGTCAGATATCCGGAGTTGGCTGTCTTGAGGGCAGTATCTGCAAGACCTTTACGGGCGCCATGAGTAGAGATAAAGTACTGTAGAACTGTCAGTCCTTCGCGAAAATTAGCGGTAATGGGGGTTTCAATGATTTCACCTGACGGCTTAGCCATCAAACCACGCATACCAGCCAACTGGCGAATCTGCTGTGCAGAACCCCTGGCGCCGGAATCGGCCATCATGTGAATCGCATTAAAAGAGGGCTCATTCCTCTCAGCGCCTGTCTCGTCAATAAAGGTTTGTATCGAAAGATTATCAAGCATTTCCTTGGCTATTTCTTCAGTAGCTTTAGCCCAAATATCAATAACTTTATTATAACGCTCGCCGTCAGTGATAAGTCCCTCGGTATACTGATTCTGAATTTCCTTTACCTCATCATCAGCCCTGGTAATAATTGCAGCCTTTCCCTCAGGGATAACCATATCATCAAGACAAATGGAAATACCAGCCAGATTGGCGTAGCGAAATCCGATATCCTTTAGTTTATCTGCCAGAATTACTGTTTCCTTACTATCAGCCATGCGATAACAAGTATCAACAAGATTAGATAGTTCCTTCTTGTTCATCACCTTGTTAACGGCACTGAACGGAACCGAATCAGGCAGAATTTCACGAAGAATCACGCGTCCGGCAGTGGTGTCGATAAGTTGTGAGGATTCGTCTGACGCGAGATTTTTCATGCGAACCCGAATAGTGGCCTGCATGTCAACCTCGCCCGCATCAAATGCTATTCGAACCTCATCAGTACCTGAAAAAATCTTACCGGTACCCCTTACCCTGCGATAGATAGGCTTACCGCTTTTCTCGTCTATTTTCTCCTTACCGGTAATCTTGTCGATATCCGGTTCGTAATGTCGGTCACGCGTCATATAGTACGCACCCAAAACCATATCTTGGGATGGAACAATAATTGGTTTGCCATGAGCCGGCGAAAGAATGTTGTTGGTTGACATCATAAGCACACGTGCCTCAACCTGGCTCTCGATGGAGAGTGGCAGATGAACTGCCATTTGATCACCGTCAAAGTCAGCGTTGAAGGCGGTACAAACCAATGGGTGAAGCTGAATAGCCTTGCCCTCGATCAAAACCGGCTCAAAAGCCTGGATGCCAAGCCGGTGCAAGGTCGGAGCACGATTGAGCATAACCGGGTGTTCCTTGATAACCTCCTCCAGCACATCCCAGACCTCGGGACGCTCTTTCTCCACCATTTTCTTGGCACTCTTGATGGTGGTGACCAGACCACGCTCTTCGAGTTTGTTGTAGATAAAGGGTTTAAACAGCTCAAGCGCCATCTTCTTTGGAAGTCCACACTGATGCAGCTTCAGTTCCGGGCCAACAACTATGACAGAACGCCCGGAATAATCGACACGCTTACCGAGCAAATTTTGGCGGAATCGGCCAGATTTTCCCTTAAGCATATCTGATAGCGACTTGAGTGGCCGCTTATTGGGGCCGGCAATGGCACGACCTCGGCGACCGTTATCAAAGAGTGCATCCACGGCCTCCTGCAACATACGCTTCTCATTACGGATGATAACTTCAGGGGCCTGTAGTTCCACAAGGCGTTTGAGACGATTGTTACGATTGATCACCCGGCGGTAAAGATCGTTCAAATCGGAGGTGGCGAACCGGCCACCATCCAAAGGCACCAAGGGACGTAACTCAGGCGGCAGCACAGGAATGCATTCCAAAATCATCCACTCCGGCTTGTTTCCGGAGTTTTTAAAAGCCTCTACTACCTTGAGACGCTTGGCATTTTTCTTGCGCTTGGCTTCACTGGTTGACTCCATCATGTCAGTTCGCAACTGGACAGACAATTCATCCAGATTAAGAGCTTTGAGACACTCCCTGATCGCCTCGGCTCCCATACCACCTTCAAATGCGTCTTCGCCATATTCCTGCTGGGCCTTGATGTACTTATCCTCGGAAATGACCTCGCAAAACTGCATGGGTGTATTCTTGGGATCGCTGATGACAAATGCCTCAAAGTAGAGCACCTTCTCCAGATCCTTGAGGGTAATATCAAGCAGGTTTCCGATCCGCGAGGGTAGTGATTTGAGGAACCAGATATGAGCTACAGGTGTGGCTAGATCGATGTGACCAAGTCGCTCACGACGCACCTTGGAAGGGATCACCTCAACACCGCATTTTTCACAAACGATGCCGCGATGCTTCATGCGTTTGTACTTGCCGCAGTTACACTCATAATCCTTGGTAGGACCAAATATCTTTGCACAGAACAAGCCATCACGCTCCGGCTTGAAGGTACGGTAGTTAATAGTCTCAGGCTTCTTTACCTCGCCGTGAGACCGCTCGCGAATCTTGTCCGGTGAGGACACTGATATCCGTATGGCTGAAAAATGGAGTGGATCTTTGGGTTTATCAAAGAAACTGAAATAATCTTCCACGATACTCTCCTCCGTTATTCTGAAGCCTTGCGTCGTTGCCAAAGTGGCCGACAGCAAAGGTCTGAGGTGTGCTGGTGGCGCGCAGGAAATCCCGCCCGCGGCGTCTTATTCTTCTTCCCCTTCCAGCAACTCCACATCAAGGCAGAGCGACTGCAATTCCTTGATGAGGACATTGAAAGACTCTGGCAAGCCAGGTTCCAGGGTATGTTTGCCTTTGACAATAGCCTCATACATCCTTGTTCGTCCCGAGACATCGTCCGACTTGACTGTCAGGAATTCCTGCAGGGCATAGGCGGCGCCATACGCTTCCATGGCCCAGACCTCCATTTCGCCAAGCCTTTGCCCACCAAATTGAGCCTTACCCCCCAGCGGTTGCTGGGTTACCAGGCTGTAGGGCCCGATTGAGCGGGCATGAATCTTATCATCAACCAAGTGATGCAGCTTAAGCACATACATTACACCAACGGTAACTTTATGTTTGAAAGGATCGCCGCTTCTACCGTCGAACAGCGTTACCTGCCCTGAAGAATGAAAACCGGCTTTTGCCAGCATACCCTTGATCTTTTCCTCACTGGCTCCTTCAAAGACCGGCGAGGCCATGGGAACACCCCGTTGCAGACGGCGACAGACCTTCATCAGTTCTTCACGATCCAGGGTGTCTACAAATCGACTTACCTCATTGTCACCATAGACATCTTTCAGATACTTCTTAAGGTTCTCTTCAGAAGTCTGTTTCTGGAGCATTTCCTCTATTTTCCAGCCAATACCCTTGGCAGCCCAGCCCAGATGGGTTTCCAGTATCTGGCCAACGTTCATACGGGAAGGAACACCAAGGGGATTAAGCACGATCTCGACGGGTCGGCCATCATCCATATACGGCATGTCCTCTTCCGGCAGTATGCGGGAAACAACTCCCTTGTTGCCATGGCGACCGGCCATCTTATCACCAACCTGCAGCTTGCGCTTGATGGCGATATAGACCTTGACCATCTTGATCACGCCTGGCGGCAGGTCGTCGCCACGCTTGAGCTTCTGCACCTTGTCGTCGAAAACGCTTTGTATCAAGTCTATCTGACGATTAAGGGTGTCCAGTACCTGGCTGACCTTGTCATCTGTCTCGCCGTTGTCACTAACAGAAATGCTACCCCAGCGCGATATTGGCAGTTCTTTAAGGGACTCGTCAGTAATTTTCTTGCCTTTTGCCAGTATGAGAGTTCCTTCGGCATCTTCAAGTTTGACCGCCAGTGTTTTATCCAACAGTAGACGCTTTAACTTGCCCAAAGCCGAGTTGCGGATGATGCGAATCTCATCTTGTTCATCCTTACGCAACTTATCTTCTTCAGCTTTTTCAATCAATTCTGTACGAATATCCTTGTCGGAGCCTTTGCGGGAAAATACCTTGGCGCCTATTACCGTACCCTCGACACCAGGTGGTACAGTCAGGGAGGTATCACGCACATCGCCAGCTTTTTCGCCAAAGATAGCACGTAACAGTTTTTCCTCCGGAGATAGCTGGGTTTCGCCTTTTGGTGTGATTTTGCCAACAAGTATATCGCCAGGCTTCACTTCAGCGCCTATCCGGATAATTCCTGATTCATCCAGATCTTTTAGCGCCTCTTCGCCCAGGTTGGGAATATCAGAAGTAATATCTTCCTTACCAAGCTTGGTATCGCGGGCAACACACTCGAATTCCTCAATGTGAATTGAAGTGTAGCGGTCATCTTTCACCATTTTTTCAGAGACCAGGATCGAGTCCTCGAAGTTGTAACCACCCCACGGCATAAACGCCACTACAACGTTTTGCCCCAGGGCCAACTCGCCCATTTCGGTTGAGGGACCATCAGCTATGACTTCAGTACGCTTGACAGCATCTCCGACTTTAACTACCGGTTTGTTATTAATACAGGTATTCTGGTTGGAACGAGCAAACTTAATCAGGTTGTAAATGTCTACACCCGTGCCGGTTTCGTCATGCTCTTCTTCGTCTATTTTTACTACGATACGGGAAGCATCTACCGACTCAACGACACCATTATGCCGAGCGATAACGGACACACCGGAATCCTTGGCCACTATGCGTTCCATACCAGTGCCTACCAATGGTGAGTCAGCACGCAGCAGTGGTACAGCTTGTCGCTGCATGTTCGAGCCCATCAGGGCGCGGTTGGCGTCATCATTCTCCAGGAATGGGATTAGTGCGGCAGCAACGGAGACAAGTTGCTTGGGCGCAACATCCATCAACTCTATTTCGTCCCGGTGGACGAGGATGAACTCACCACTTTTGCGGGCTGAAACATAATCATTGACGAAACGACCGTTCGTGTCCACCTCGGCGTTGGCCTGAGCAATGGCATGCCCTTCCTCCTCTAATGCTGAGAAGAAGCGTACCTCGGTGGTCAACTTGCCATCTTGGACAATACGATACGGAGTTTCAACGAAACCGTGCTCATTGATCCGAGCATAGGTTGAAAGTGAGGCTATCAAACCGATGTTCGGACCCTCAGGAGTCTCAATCGGGCATACGCGACCATAGTGGGTCGGATGGACGTCGCGCACTTCAAAACCAGCCCGTTCACGAGTCAGACCACCTGGTCCCAGGGCAGAAAGACGGCGCTTGTGGGTAACCTCGGAGAGCGGATTTGTCTGATCCATGAACTGGGAAAGCTGTGATGAACCGAAAAACTCCTTGACCACGGCTGAAACCGGTTTTGAGTTAATCAGATCATGCGGCATGAGGTTCTCAACCTCTTGCAAGCTCATGCGCTCTTTAATGGCCCTCTCCATACGCACAAGACCAATTCGATATTGATTTTCCAGTAACTCTCCCACGGCACGTACACGGCGATTGCCCAGATGATCAATATCATCAATGGCTCCACGACCATTTTTGAGTTCGATTAGATAGCGGACGATTTCAAGTATATCGTTTTTAGAGCTGGTATGGATTACAGAAGAATACAAATCTTCGAATATCATGCGATTACGACGAAGTATCTCAATTGCTCTACGATTCTCGTCAAAACCACCTTGCTCAATTACTTCCGTCAGTTTGATAGTCGCATCACTGAGCTGAAGGCCGGTAAAGATTTCTTTCTGAAAGAAATCCTGATCCTTTACAAGATTGTTGAATTCATTAATCAACTGTTCAGAAAGTTTTTCTGATACCGGCTGTGACGGATCATGTTTTACTATGATTTTAGAGAAATCGCTCGGCAGCTTCGTCAAAATATACTGTGAAAATTGGTTACTGCCTTGGGATACAAGCTTTACAAGTTCCTCAAAATTGCTTACATCACTGGCAGAAAACATGCATGGCGCATTAAGTACCTTACATTCAGGCCATACCTTGAGGTTAAGCTTGTAATTGAGCTTAAGACGACCAACTGCAGAGAGATCATAACGTTCAGGATTAAAGAAGAGATTGTCAAACAGCGCCAATGAACTTTTTAAAGTGGGAGGATCGCCAGGCCGCAAACGGCGATATATCTCTATCAATGCCTCATCAGTAGTGCTGATCTTATCAGCAAGCAAAGTATCGCGGAATGACGACGTGACATGCAAGTTGTCAATGAAAAGGACTTTTAAGCTTGTCACTCCATGGGCCTTAATATCATTAAACTTATCTTCCGTGATCTCTTCATTGCATTCCACAATGATTTCACCAGTAGCTGGATCAACGATATCGGACGAAACGTAACGACCAATAACACCTTCAATATTCACCGGTACAGCTTTAATACCGTGTTCAATCATCTTCTTTATAGAAGCCTTGGTATATTTTCGATTTATCTTGACAAGAACTTCACCGCTTTTGGGATCAGCAACATCAACTACTGCCTTCTGCAAGGTGAGCAGTTCGTGGTCGATACCCTTTGAAAGAGTTTCTCCATGAATATAGATCTCTTCACTCTTGTAATAATAATTAAGAAGTTGTTCTGTTGAATAGCCCAATGCCTTTAGCAATACCGTTGCCGGCATTTTACGACGACGGTCAATACGTACGTAAAGGATGTCCTTATGGTCAAATTCAAAATCAAGCCATGAACCGCGATAGGGGATCACCCTGGCAGAATAGAGAACCTTGCCACTCGAATGAGTCTTACCCTTGTCATGGTCATAAAACACACCAGGTGAACGATGTAACTGACTGACGATGACCCGCTCAGTTCCGTTAATGATAAACGTACCGTTATCTGTCATCAACGGTATCTCGCCGAAGTAAACCTCCTGCTCCTTTATATCCTTGATCGCCCTGACACCTGTCTCTTTACCTGTATCCCATATAACCAAACGCACCTTGACCTTCATGGGCGCTGCGAAGGTCATACCACGCTGATGACACTCCTCGACATCATATTTTGGCTTGCTGAGAGAATATGAGACATATTCCAGCGATGCACTCTCACTAAAATCCTTAATGGGAAATACACTTCTAAACACGGATTCAAGACCACTGTTGCTACGTGACTCAGTGGAGGTCTCCTGCTGAAGAAATCGTCTGTAAGAATTTTTTTGAATGTCAATCAGGTTGGGGATGTCAATGATATTTTTTATTTTAGCGAAGTTTTTTCGTAACAGGTGGTTATTGGCGATCGAATAAGCCATAGCTTCTCCTTTGGCATGTATCGTGAGGGCATCCAACCCAATATTAAACGTGGCTGGAATTACAGGCTGTTGTTGGATGTGGGGGGCAGACTAAACAGGACAAGCCAAGGCCGCGCCAGGCGACCTTGGCTTTCAACATCTTTACAGGGACAAACCGCTATTTGACTTCGACTTCAGCGCCGGCTTCAACAAGCTGCTTCTTAGCGTCTTCGGCCTCCTGCTTGGAAACACCCTGCTTAACTGTACCCGGAGCAGCATCAACCAAATCCTTGGCTTCCTTCAAACCAAGACTGGTCAGGGCACGGACAACTTTGATAACATTGATCTTGTTTGCACCTATAGCCTTAAGAACAACATCAAACTCTGTCTGTTCTTCAGCAGGCTCAGCAGCGGCAGCAGGGCCAGCAGCAGCTACTGCCACCGGTGCGGCAGCTGACACACCAAATTTTTCTTCCAGTTCCTTCACAAGCTCAGCAAGGTCAAGAACTGTCATCTTTTCAATAAAACTGATAACATCTTCTTTGGTAATTTCTGCCATTGTCTCATTCCTCCAAAAATTGATAGTGATGTTTTGTTAAGTAATTATACTTTTTAGTTCCCAACCTTTTTGATACGAATAGCATCAAGGACGCGTACCAGTGAGCCTGGCAGTGCAGCAAGCACACCAACAAAATTGGTGGCTGGCGCCTGCATGGAACCGAGCATCTTAGCGATCAGAACCTCTCGCGAAGGCAGATCGGCTAGTGCCTGGATCTGCTTTACATCAATTAGTTTGCCGGATAGAACACCAGCCTTCAAAACAAATTTGCTTTGAGGGTCTTTGGCAAACTTGCTAAGCACCTTGGCAGCACTGACCGGATCGTTGTACGTAATTGCAACGGCTGTCGGTCCGGTTAGATAAGGGCTCAGACATTCTGTATCTGTGCCCTTTGCAGCCAGATCAAGCAAAGTATTTTTAAAGACTTTGTACTCCACCGAAGCATTGCGCAATTCATTGCGAAGACTAGTTGCCTGGCCGACATTCATGCCACGAAAATCAGCCAGAAAAATAGCCTTTGCACGCACGAGTCGTTCATGCATCTGGGTAACCTGTTTTTGCTTGTTTTCCTTGTTCAAGCTACTTCCTCCTTTCTTTTGGTATATGGGGCAAGCCCCGTGGCCAAAGTCAGGAAGCGTAAAAAAATACTTACGTTACCCAAGTCTCGGCAGGTCCGGAACGCTTCCGGATTATGCAATCACAGGCGCCTGCTGTCTTTGACTTTGGCTTGACAATATATCCGAATTAGATTTGTGAAGTTACGTCGGCAATATCGAGATTAATACCGGGACCCATGGTAGATGACACGGATATTTTCTTTATGTATGTTCCTTTGGCGGCAGATGGCTTGGCCTTAACAAGTGCCTCAACAAGCGCCAGAATGTTACCCTTCAGCTTTTCAGCATCGAAAGAAACCTTTCCTACAGGAGCATGTACAATTCCAGCTTTTTCTACACGGAATTCTACCTTGCCAGCCTTGGACTCCTTAACTGCCCTACCTACATCAAAGGTAACTGTGCCAACCTTTGGGTTAGGCATGAGACCGCGCGGTCCGAGAATCTTGCCGATCTTCCCAACCACGCCCATCATATCAGGAGTGGCAATAGCGGTATCAAAATCAAACCAGCCCTCTTGAATTTTAGCCACGAGATCTTCAGAACCAACAAAATCAGCACCGGCGTCAAGAGCCTCTTTTTCCTTCTCACCCTTCGCAAAAACCAGAACACGAATGGTTTTGCCGAGCCCGTTAGGAAGTACAACCGCACCACGTACCATCTGATCCGCATGCCGAGGATCAACACCAAGACGAACAGCCACATCCACTGTCTCGTCAAATTTGGCAAAAGTACCCTGCTTAACGACGTCAAGAGCAGTCACCAGGGGATATACTTTTGCCCTGTCGATATTTGCCGCTGCCTCGTTATGTTTTTTTCCAGTCTTCGACATGATGCAACCTCTCTTGTATCGTAAATATTATGACTTTAGACGATATCAACACCCATGGAGCGGGCTGTTCCTTCTACAGTTCTCATGGCAGCCTCAACAGAGGCAGCGTTAAGATCAGGCATTTTTTTCTTGGCTATTTCTTCCACCTGAATTTTTGTCAGTTTACCAACTTTAGTCTTGTTAGGAACCGCAGAGCCACTCTCAATTCCAAGTGCCTTTTTAATCAGAACCGGAACAGGCGGTGTCTTGGTAATGAATGAAAAGGAACGGTCGGCATAGACTGTAATGACAACAGGGGTAATGGTGCCTTCATCAGCCTGAGTCTTAGCGTTGAATGCCTTACAGAACTCCATGATATTGACGCCGTGCTGGCCGAGAGCCGGACCAATCGGTGGTGAAGGATTGGCCTTGCCGGCGGGGACTTGTAGCTTAATATAACCTGTTATCTTCTTTGCCATTATTGTGCTCCTTTATGTGACCTTATGCCTTTATCTACAAATTGATTACAAAATCAGCTTTTCTCAACCTGCATAAACTCCAGCTCCACAGGAGTTGACCTGCCAAAGATAGTAACGGTCACCCGTAACTTACCCTTGTCTGGCTTGACATCCTCAACGATTCCAGAGAAATTAAGAAAAGGCCCATCAACAACACGTACCGTCTCACCAATTTCAAACCGCACCTTGGGTCGTGGTTTTTCCGCCCCCTCTTCCATGCGACGAGCAATTTTGTTGACCTCATCATCCTGAATCGGAAAAGGGGTATTACCACCTACAAAACCTGTTACTTTGGATGTTTCCTTGACTATGTGCCAAGTTTCGTCAGTTAATTCCATCTTTATAAGAATATATCCAGGGAAGAATTTACGGGAGGAAGTCTTCTTTTCTCCTTTCTTTAACTCAACAACAGTCTCAGAAGGAATGAGTATCTCCTCAAAAAAATCTTCTACCCCTTCGTTCTTTATTCGCTCAAGCAGGTTAAGCTTGACTTTATTTTCGAAGCCGGAATATGTGTGAACGCCATACCACTTTTTGGACATATATATTCCTTTACCCCAGTATCAGTCGCATCAGTTTGGCCAGGACAATGTCACAGGCGCCCAGGTAGATTGAGATAATGAAAACAATAACTACCACCACACCAGTGGTGGCAACGGTTTCTTTTCGTGTTGGCCAGGTAACCTTGCCAAGCTCAATCTTTACTGATTCTAGAAAGGACGTCACTTTTTGCACGTAGCACTCCCATCGTTTTTTCTGCGTTTATTCAGAAGGATCAATGATGAATATGGATAAGTGTCCACTCAGATGTGCAGGCTAAAAATGGCAGGCCAGGAGGGATTCGAACCCACAACACCCGGTTTTGGAGACCGGTGCTCTAGCCGTTAGAGCTACTGGCCTGCATGCCTATACAAATTTTCCAAATAAGTTATTTGGTTTCCTTGTGTGGAGTGTGTTTACGGCAGAAGCGGCAGTATTTGCTAAATTCAAGTTTTTCCGGCTTGGTTTTCTTATTTTTGGTTGTTGTATAATTCCTCTGTTTGCACTCGGTGCAGGCGAGGGTAATAATGTCTCTCATTGCAGCATCCTTTTATATGACATGCAGTAGCAACTGGTAAATCGCTCCTGCATGTTTAATTTATTCAATAATCGAGCTGACGACACCAGCGCCAACGGTACGGCCACCTTCACGGATGGCGAAGCGAAGACCTTCGTCCATGGCTATCGGGGTGATCAGGTTAACGGTTACCGCAACGTTATCGCCAGGCATAACCATTTCTGTTCCGGCGGGAAGATCTACTATGCCGGTAACGTCTGTTGTACGGAAGTAGAACTGGGGTCGGTAGCCGTTGAAAAATGGGGTGTGACGTCCGCCCTCTTCCTTGGTAAGGACATACGCTTCGGCCTTGAACTTGGTGTGGGGGGTGATTGAACCTGGTTTGGCAAGTACCTGTCCGCGCTCGATGTCTTCACGCTTGACTCCACGCAAAAGAGCTCCAATGTTATCGCCGGCACGACCTTCATCCAGAAGCTTGCGGAACATCTCAACACCGGTTACTGTGGTTTTGGTGGTGGCCTTCATGCCAACAATCTCGACCTCTTCACCAACCTTGACTATGCCTCGCTCGACACGACCAGTAGCAACTGTTCCGCGCCCGGATATAGAGAATACGTCTTCTATCGGCATCAGGAAAGGTTTGTCAATAGCACGTTCAGGGTTAGGGATATAGCTGTCAACGGCATCCATGAGTGCAAATATGGCAGGCTCGGCCAACTCCCCTTTTTCACCATTTAGTGCCTGAAGGGCAGAGCCCTTGATAATTGGAATGTCGTCGCCAGGGAAGTCGTAACTGGAGAGAAGCTCGCGAATTTCAAGTTCAACCAACTCAAGCAACTCAGCGTCATCAACCATGTCAGCTTTGTTAAGGAAAACGACCATATAGGGTACGCCTACCTGACGGGCCAGCAGAATGTGCTCACGGGTCTGGGGCATAGGGCCATCAGCAGCAGAGACAACCAGGATAGCGCCGTCCATCTGGGCAGCGCCAGTAATCATGTTTTTGACATAGTCGGCATGACCTGGGCAATCAACATGGGCGTAGTGGCGCTGGTCGGTTTCGTATTCGACATGTGCGGTGGCAATAGTAATGCCGCGCTCACGCTCTTCAGGGGCGTTGTCGATCTGGTCGAAGGCCTTGAATTCGGCTTGGCCCTTACCAGCCAACACCTTGGTAATGGCTGCGGTCAAAGTAGTTTTGCCGTGGTCAACGTGGCCAATCGTGCCAATGTTTACATGCGGTTTGTTGCGTTCAAATTTAGCCTTCGCCATGATAACAGGCCCTCCTCGTCAATGTATTTCTTAACCTTTTATTTTTGCTATAATTTCTTCCGCTACCGACTTCGGCACCGGTTCGTAATGGTCAAACGTCATAGAATATGTTGCGCGGCCTTGGGTGCCAGAGCGAAGATCTGTAGAGTAACCAAACATTTCTGCTAACGGTACCATCGCCGATATCACTTGAGCGCCACCGCGACTATCCATCCCTATAATACGTCCACGACGTGAGTTCAGGTCACCAATAACATCACCCATATATTCTTCCGGGACTACCACCTCAACTGACATAATTGGCTCAAGAATAATTGGAGAAGCTTTTGAACAACCCTCTTTAAAACCCATGGAACCGGCAATCTTAAATGCCATTTCTGATGAATCAACCTCATGATATGAACCATCAATCAAGGTTACCTTTACATCTACTACAGGGAAGCCTGCAAGAACTCCATTATCAGTAGCCTCAAAAATTCCTTTGCCTACAGCAGGAATATATTCACGAGGCACTACACCGCCCTTAATAGCATCTACAAACTCAAAACCCTTACCAGCCTCCTGCGGTTCAACTTCAAGCCAAACATGACCGTACTGACCACGACCACCAGACTGGCGAACAAACTTTCCTTCTACTTTTACCTTCTTGGTAATGGTCTCACGATAAGCAACCTGCGGTTTACCAACATTCGCATCCACTTTGAATTCACGTTTCAGTCGGTCTACAATAATCTCAAGATGAAGTTCACCCATACCGGAAATAATAGTCTGACCAGTTTCCTCATCCGTCTTGACACGGAACGAAGGATCCTCACTGGCTAATTTTTGAAGACCGAAACCAAGCTTTTCCTGCTCTGCTTTAGTCTTAGGCTCAATTGCAATAGATATAACCGGTTCAGGAAACTCAATGGATTCAAGTATTACCTGGTTGTCCTCATCACAGAGAGTGTCTCCGGTAGTTGTATATTTAAGTCCTACTGCAGCCGCAATGTCGCCAGCATACACTTTTTTAATCTCTTCTCGTTTGTTTGCATGCATTTTAAGAATACGGCCCAGACGCTCTTTTTTACCCTTGGTTGAATTATAAATATAAGATCCAGCCGTAACAACGCCTGAATACACACGGAAAAAGGTCAATTGACCAACAAAAGGATCTGTCATAATCTTGAAACCAAGGGCTGAAAAAGGCTCACTGTCCGATGCGCTACGTTCAATTTCTGCGCCACTATCAACATCCACCCCTTTTATGGGTGGTATATCAATAGGAGAAGGCATGTAATCAACAACTGCATCAAGCAGGTTTTGCACGCCCTTATTCTTAAAAGATGAACCACATATTACCGGTATTATCTTTATGGCAATAGTACATGCGCGTATGGCAGCCATAATTTCGATTTCTGTCAACTCTTCACCACTCAAATACTTCTCCATGAGTGCATCATCGTGACTTGAAATTTCTTCGATCATTTTTTCACGGTATTCAGTTGCCTGATCAAGTAAAGACTCAGGGATTTCCTCTTCATGATAATTCGCACCCAAAGCCTCATCTTCCCAGATAACAGCCTTCATACGCACCAGATCAATGACACCCTTAAAGGTATCTTCACTACCCACCGGTAACTGAATCGGAAGGGCATTAGCCTTCAGACGATCCTTGATCATATGCACACCACGGAAAAAATCAGCGCCAACGCGATCCATCTTATTTATGAAAGCAATACGGGGAACACCATACTTATCAGCTTGACGCCAAACAGTCTCAGACTGAGGCTCAACACCCCCAACAGAACAGAACACAGCCACCGCTCCGTCAAGAACCCTGAGTGAACGCTCTACTTCAATAGTAAAATCGACATGACCAGGTGTATCGATAATATTAATATTATAATCGCGCCAACTACAGGTGGTTGCAGCAGACGTGATTGTTATACCGCGCTCCTGCTCCTGCTCCATCCAGTCCATTGTGGCAGTGCCTTCATGCACTTCACCAATCTTATGGGAAACGCCGGTATAATAAAGGATACGCTCTGTAGTCGTCGTTTTACCGGCGTCTATGTGAGCCATGATCCCAATATTTCTATATTTATCTAGTGATACTAAACGAGGCACAAAATCCTCCAGAAACAAACAAGCATTTACCAGCGGTAGTGTGCAAAGGCACGATTTGCCTCAGCCATCTTATGAACATCCTCACGCTTTTTAACTGCAGCGCCACGATTGTTATACGCATCAAGAATCTCACCAGCCAGCTTATCCTTCATGGTCTTCTCGCTACGAGCGGTCGAATACTTAATCAGCCAGCGCATTGCGAGAGAAACACGGCGATCAGGTCGAACTTCAATCGGAACCTGATAAGTAGAGCCACCCACCCTACGGGACTTAACCTCAAGCATAGGCTTTATATTGTCAAGACTCTTCTTAAGAACCATGACTGCCTCCGCATTAGACTTTTGAGCAACAATATCAAGGGCGCCATAAAGAATTGACTCAGCAATACTCTTTTTACCAGCAAGCATAAGTATATTGATTAGCTTGGCAACCGTTTTGTCTTGAAACATGGGGTCTGGCAGTATATTTCTTTTGGGAACTTCTCTTCTTCTTGGCATAAACTATCCCCTCAACAAAAATCAGTGCGTTTTATTTCGGCCGTTTTGCGCCGTATTTCGAGCGACTCTTCTTACGATCTTTTACACCTACAGAGTCGAGCGTACCACGCACGATATGGTAACGCACACCTGGAAGGTCTTTAACCCTGCCACCACGAATCAAGACAACTGAGTGTTCCTGAAGATTATGACCTACACCTGGAATATACGATGTCACCTCTATCCCATTAGTCAACCTAACTCTGGCAACCTTACGAAGTGCGGAGTTTGGTTTTTTAGGTGTAGTAGTATAAACTCTTGTACAAACGCCACGTTTTTGCGGACAACACTTGAGGGCAGGAGCAGTCGACTTGTCCCTCTTGTTTTCCCTGCCTACACGTATCAGCTGATTAATCGTTGGCATAATCGTTAATTTCTCCCGCCTAATCAAATATCCCTGCCACCTCATAAAAGAGGCGAACCGTTTAACTAACAAATTTATCACTACATTGTCAATTCATTTTTTCATTACAGACAAGAAATTAATACAAAATTTACAACAAAAACTTAATATAAGACAAAACCCAAAAATACAGCAGAACACAATTGATTTGAGATCTTTGCCGGTTTTGAGCGCGTAGCGCCAAACATGGGGGGAATGGAATAGGTGTAGGGCCAGAATTAAACTGGCATCTCCATTCAATGTCGCAAAGTGTTGCAATACACTTTGGGCAATCTCTCTCAAAAATAGAACATTTTAAATATAATATTTTTCAAGCTGTGTCAACAAAAAATTGGTAGTGTTGTCAATAGATACTTAGGAGCTGTAAATAAATAACATGGCCATCTTGCATCTCATCTTCAGGCCATCTTTGACCGAACTTCAATCACCAAATCCTCAACGTAGCTCTGCTACGTCTGCGGTTTGCCTCAATCAGTTCAGC